>CAJCIZ010000199.1 GCA_903970525.1 Myxococcales bacterium
TCTAAATTAATAAATATGTATTATATTTAAGCAAAATCAGAGATTATTTATCGAAATTTGCTAATCCCATGCGTATAATGGCGACTGCTTTAATGATTAGAAGATTCCGTGGGAAGCGCCGTTATCAAAGGATTTCTGTAATGCTCAGTTTTATGAAAAAAAATATTTTGTGTCCAATTTTTTTGGCAATGGCATTGCTAGGGATGACTTTACCACAATTATCTTTTGCTGATCCTGTACCACAACAACATGAGCAACATAAAACAAAGAAGAAAGTTGTCAAAGCAAAATCTAACCATAAAGCACATCATCACAAACATCACCACACAGCTAAACACAAAGCAAAACATAGAAAAGCACAAATTCGCAATGAACCCATGGGTGGAGAAGAAGACAGCGCTGATGACGAAACATCAGAAGTGTCTGACGTCACTGAAAATCCTACTCCCACGCAAGTATCAGAAACTTCAGAAGCGTTAACAACGCCCGCAAAGCCTTCTAGTATTCCCGCATATTTTCTTGCTAGCCAACATTCCTTTAGAAATGCGACTGGCTTGATGGCATCGATGGAACATAAGGTTGTCGATTTCGTTCATAATACAGTGAATAATTTACGTTACAGCTCTTATAAATTAGGCGGCAAAAAATTTGATAGTTCTCGCGGTGTCTATGTCGTGGATTGCTCGAATTTTGTCGATAATATTTTGCAACATGTTTCACCGCATGCTTATAACAACTTAGTGAATGCAACAGGTGCTGATACACCGACGACCTTACATTATTATGAATTCTTTTCAGAATTATCGGCAGATTCTTCTGCAGGATACTGGAGTAAAATTACGGATATTGAGCAGCTGCGAGCAGGTGATATTATTGTTTTTCGCAATAAAAATTCCCGCGGAATCCAAATAGGTGGTCATGTCATGGTCGTGATGGAAAAACCGATACGAGATGACGATGTGTTTTTTGTAAGAGTCGCCGATTCAGCACCGACTCGTCACAGCGAAGACACCCGACAATTAAATGAATCAGGGATAGGGATTGGGACTTTATTATTAAAAGCAAATCCAAAAACAGGTCATCCGTCAGCGTATGCCTGGGCGCAGGGAAGTTACTGGAAGAAAAATGTAAGTTTTGCGATGGCGCGACCTGTCGATATTAGTAAGATTTGAGTTTAGATGGTTTTGCGATTAAATTCATTTCTATGACTTCATCGTGTTGAAGATGTTTATGCGAAGATTTATAAGTTTCCCAATCCAGTAACACACTTTTGAACAGAGAGGAGCGCAACAATTCTTCTTTTGTTTTTGATCTGACTAGCGCACGACAGAATAAATCTGTAATTGAGTTGCGCGGGTCATAGGCAGTCAATAGGTAAAATAGATTTCTCTGACCAAAGCCGTAGCGTTCCTTCGCAATATTTCTGATATTAGTATAACTTAATACTTTTAAGTTCTGCATGTTCTGAATGCAGATTGTAGGCTGTTGACTGAAGCTCGCTTTTGTTTCCCAATAACGACTATCTAATATTAAATCCGTTAACGCATCACCTTCTGTTAGCCTATGTGATAACCTCAAAAATGGTTCGAGTCGTTCTGCAATCATGCCTAACACACCTTCTTTTAGCGCGCTGGCTTTGAAAAAACCGGGTGAGACCGGCACATCGTTAAAATACTCTGCTAGCCGTTTTGAGGCGAGTAATTTAATTTCTCGCGTGTGCGAACTTAAATAACAACGCACCGGTCTTCTATCATTTTTTCGCATGAGATAATAAATTTCATTAAACTCAAGCAGCATGCGTTGATAGAGACCATCCGCCATGTCTATTCTTTTTGTATCTAAGTCTTTTATTGCTTTTTCTAATGCAACGTAATCTGAATGCAGTGGGTTTTTCACGGTTTTATGTTCGTTGACTAACTGACAAGCATAGTTTCTGAAAAATATATTTCGAAAATCTGCGCCTGCAGCGGTATTTTCAAATAACATAATATGCGTCATTAAATCTGAATAATCAGTAAAATCAAATTTATTCAACCGTAGCAAACAATCCCTGCCTAAGAATTCCAACAACTGAAAGACATGATTCATATGAACACTTGCAATCAATTGCTTGAGATCAGTGCCTGATTGCATTAAATTCAATAGATAGTTTTTGCCAAGCTGTATCAACAGATGAAAATTAGTTAGAGCGAATTTTTTTGACGGGTCTGTTTTTTCTAACGAAGCAATTGTTTCTAGTTTAGTAAGTAATACCTGAAAATCTTTTATTTGTTCCTTGTATAGAGTCATGGTATTCGATACTAACCATGCAGATTGGAATAGGTTAAAGAGTGGTTTCCACAGATCAGAAAACGCTGTATTCCTTTTAATTTCACTTAATAGTAAGTCGGTCAAACAGAGTTTTTCCACTTTTTCTGCGGAACTTTTTTCTTCTAATGAATCAGATGATGCGCTTGCAATCGATGCAAGTTCATCAATTAAATTGAGTTGCGTAGACGCTAATAATAAATTCGCAACTTCAGATCGAGCGAATTCTGACAATACGATAAATAACTGATGAACGCGATCAGGTATGCAGTAAACCGCACCTAACATATATCTATTTCGCAGGTCAGCGCTTACTAGAATTGCAACTATGCTATTTCTATCGCTATTTTGCATGACGATGTGATCAAATACAGTCGCCACATCCGCTATTTTTTGTGGAATAGAGTCTGATGATTTATTGATAGACTGCTGTCTTAATTCTTGTAAGTAATAGGCTTGTGATAAATATATTTCTCGCACAATATATTGTTTATTTTCCTTGTCTAAATTGGCATCTGGTCTCTGTGACAATCCAGTAAAATTGCCTTTGCCAGTTGGGACTAACTCTATCAATATATCAGCATGCGTACATTGAGTGATGATTCTGCCAAGAAAAGCTTCATCGATTCGAAGGAATGCTTGTAATAATATATCTTTATTGGCTCTAAGGCTAAAATCACGCAAAATTTTGATAAATCGCTCTGCCGTTGTCGTGTAATCGAATAACAGTTTGATACCAACAATATTATCTTGAGCGTTAAATTCTTTTATTGCTTGATAAGCCACTTGCGCTGACTTTAGTAAATGCCAGTCCAAAATGGCAGAATCTTGAAGTAAACAGAGATAATATTCACAATAACACCAAATTTCAGCCATGGTTTTATCATTCGCAAAATGCACATCACAGCGATTACGTTTGTTTATGAAATCGTCTATCAGTGTTTTTCTTAAATTTTCTAGCATTAATGTGAACGTAGGTAATTTCTGTAGATTTTCTTTGGCAGTACTCAAACTCATGCGTTCATTTGGATCAATCGTTGTCATGGCATTAGCAATTTGTAGAAATTGTTCGTACTCTTCCAGTGAAAATAGTGTCTTCAACTTCTCGCCGATTTCTTTGATGGCGTAGCCTGCCATAAAAACATCTTGTTTTTTAGAAACAATAATTAGTTTGCCATCTGCAATTTCCGGCGGTTTATTATGCGTAGGAGATTTAAATAAAGTCGTATCAGGTGCTGACCCTAAAAATTCTGCAGATAAATCGATCTGAGTACCCTCTGGTTGGGTAAGTGAATCATTGTAGTCAACTAATTTTACCCTAACCATTTCATTTTTATCTTCTGCAACAAGAATATTGCCTAAGCTCACATCGCCATGAATAAGTTTGTGTTGAGTATGAAATTGATTTAAGGCTTCGACAAACTCTACACAGATTGTGATGAATTGGGCGGCGGATTTAATATTTTCAACGTATCTTAATAAAGGAATTCCATCAAAATATTCCATTGCAACAGCGTGTACAGGGTAGGAGACTGTAACAGCTTTATCCAGCTTGATCTTTCTTGAGAAAGAAAAATGTGTACCTATGCCATCAATTCGGAGAGCCAATTTAGCTTCCGCACAGAATTTTTTATGTAAATTGTCATGAAAGCGCGCGACATCTTCCTTGCTTTCTTTATCATTCGTCAGCATAAGTGAATCGAAAAATTTAACTGCAAGCGGGAAATGTGTTTTAGGATTAATTGGCACCATGTGCGCCACTTTTGTCAGTGAGCCAGTACCAGCAATTTTTTCCAATTTGTGCGTAGCTCGTGTCGTTGGAAAATCTGAATAGATGCACTTCAGCGCGGCACCTACATTTTCATCAAAATCGTCTTCGCGAATTAAAAACAAAGGTTGTCTAGATTGACTTAACGACATCTTGCAAGTGCCTCTTGAAGAGCATGACTTTAGATTGCGCAATATTACAACAGATTAAGACGAAATACATCTAGTTTTTTTAACGCATCTTAAGCAGTGCCGACATTCCTACGCAGCATTTGATTCACATGCGAATGCGATAAAGAAAAACCATTGAAGCGTGGCAAACTGATATAGAGTAGTAGCATATCGGAACGCGCAGTCACTGTTGCTGTACGTAGACCCGTGAGAGAGTAAAACCCCGTATCACTCAAACCAATTGCTTTACCGGGACCTAACGTGGCCAGAAAGATAGACTCTCTTGAATCTTCTTTGATGACTGTGCCTGTGACATCGGCTTCACCATTGACGATAAAATATAAGCTATCAACGGGATCACCTTCTTTAACGATGACTTTGCCTGTTGGAAAAGACTTTTCTTCTAACAAAGTCGCAAGTTCTTCGATTTCTTCATCTTTAAGCACTGAAAAAACCTTTTGGTTTTTAAGTAAGGTTTTTCTGGTGTCTAATGTCACTGTGCCCATATTTTACATCCTTAAAATATCGCATACTCTCAGCTTACGCTAAGCTTAATCAAAAATAAATCCGATTATCATATATTTAGGTTTGGTTATAAATTTATCGGCTCCATAGACTATTGGTGCCGTATTAACCGCATAAAGCGCCGCTGAATCAAAATCAGCGTTATCACTGGATTGAACAATACGGATGTTTGAGAAGACGCCATTGGGATGTAAAAGCATTTCAATCATGACTTTGCCACGTATCCCAAAGCTTCCCTCCATGCGGGGATAGTTAAAATGGGCCGAGAGAGATCGTCCTATCAGCTTAACCAATGGGTCAGCCGTCGCACTTTCATCGCCAATTAATAACATAGGATTTTGGCTTTTAGCGCGTTTCATGGCTTGTTCCATCTCTGTGTCATTGTCTTCTAAATCCTGAGACGTGTTTGCCGCACTAGACGCTGGTTTTTGATAACCCCAGGGATCGGTAGTCGATAAGGCGGATTGAGTTGCTATGGTCTGTTTAGACTGAGAGGTTTGACTACTACGCTGAGAAGAAAAATGCGGTGTTACAGGCGGCGAGGGTATTACGCCACCCGTATAAACATAAGAGGGCACATAGGCTTGCGGCGGTACCTTGTCGTTTGTCGGAATGGGCAAACTAAATCGAATCACAAAACTGCATAGCAGCAATAAGTGCAAAAGGATTGCGAGTAAGAAGCCATTTCTAAGCCACTTCAGAGATAAATTACTTTGCATCGAGTCCCCAGGACTTCAATAAATTGCCTATGCCTAAGATGGCAATTCTGACCAGAATCATTTACAATCCCTGGCCTTTAAAAATAGGTGTCTTCATCAATTAATTATACACAGGCTTGTCTGATAAAGATCAAGTAAATTCTATGAGGAAACTATAGATGTCAGCACCCAGGATTGTTGTATTTGGTTATAACGAAGTCGGATTTGAATGCTTGCAAACCCTAATACAAGCCAAAGCAAACGTCGTGGCCGTTTTTACTCATCAAGATAAGCCCAAAAATGAGTTAATCTGGTATCGATCTGTCAAAAATCTTGCTGAGTATGCGGGAATACCTGTTTATCTAGTTGATGATCCCAATACACCAGACACAGAAAAGTTACTGCAGTCTCTTGCACCGGATTTAATTTTTTCATTTTACTTCCGAGAAAGAATTGGCGAAAGAATTCTTGCTCTCGCCAGACTAGGCGCATATAACATGCATGGCTCACTGTTGCCAACCTACCGCGGTCGTGTACCAACGAACTGGTCTATTATTCATGGTCAGACACAAACAGGCGCCAGTTTGCATCATATGGTGCATCGCTTTGACGCGGGTGACTTGGTCGATCAAGAAGCTGTCAGCATAGGCGCTGAAGAAACGGCACAAGACGTTTTTGCAAAAGTCACAAAAGCAGCTGCAAACATTATTAAACGGCAGTTACCTAATTTATTAAAAGGAACCGCGCCACGCATTCCACAAAATAATGCAGAAGCCACTTATTTCGGCGGCCGCAAACCTGCCGATGGAAAAATTCATTGGGAACAAAGCGGCAAACAAATTTTTAATTTAATCCGTGCGGTGACGTATCCTTATCCGGGTGCATTTACAGAACTCAAACAACGTAAATTATTTATCTGGTGGGCAAAACCAATGAGTGACAAAAAAGGCCAGCCAGGTGAAGTTGTTTCAGAAAATCCCTTGCAAATTGCGACAGGGGATGGTGTATTAGAAATCTTACGCTATCAATGGCAAGACGGGCCCATACTTGAAGATCCTACACAACATGGACTGACTATCGGACAACAATTAAATGATGTGGTGACCAGTGAATAAACCTCTTATTGCAATTAAAATTGATGTCGATACCGATAGAGGAACATTGATTGGTGTACCTGCACTTGCAAAATTGTTTCAATCACACGGCATTGCAGCGTCTTTTTATTTTTCACTAGGTCCTGACAATACGGGTCGTGCTTTAAAACGTATTTTTCGCCCAGGTTTTTTGAAAAAAGTGATGCGTACCAATGTAGCCAGTGTTTATGGTTGGCGTACCTTATTAAACGGTGTGTTGTGGCCAGGCCCGCATATAGGCAAACGTAATTCAGCATTGATCAAGAGTATCGCCACACAAGGATTCGAAGTGGGCATACATTGTTACGATCATATCCGCTGGCAAGATGGATTAACCACGATGTCGGCTGATGAAGTCTCTAAAGAATTCATGAAAGCCCGAACTGAATTTCAACGTATATTTAACACAGAGGCGCGTGGCGCAGCAGCAGCAGGGTGGCAAGCAAATGCTTTCAGTCTTGCAGCGTATGATGATGCTGAATTGCATTACGGTAGTGATACACGCGGCAGTGAGCCTTTTTTCCCACGCGTTGATGATGTGATATATCAAACACTACAAATTCCTACGACATTACCAACACTAGATGAATTATTGGGACGTGAAGAATTTCCGTTATCTTCCTTGAGTGATTATTATCAATCGCTTTTAAAAACGGATAAACCGAATGTTTTAACCATTCATGCGGAACTAGAAGGCATGGCTTATTTGCAATGGTTTGAGCAATTTATTCAGCAATTAAAAAATAGCGGTGCAGAGTTTGTGACGTTAGAAACATTAGCGAAACGATGTTATAAACAACGCGATTCTATACCAGTTTGCGAGTTGCAGTTAGGAAGTGTTGAGGGAAGATCGGGAACATTAGCCGTACAAATTGCGGCGTGACGGTTACAGTAGCGCTTCCTTAAAATGTTTCCGACACATCGCAATATATTTTTCATTCCCGCCTACGTCGATCTGCTCGCCCGTCTTAACCGCGCGCCCTTCAGAATCAATTCGCAAATTCATCACGGCTTTTCTGCCACAATGGCAAATTGTTTTTATCTCAGAAAGCGTATCCGCTAGTGCTAACAAATAAGTGCTACCCTCAAAAGGCTCTGCTTGAAAATCACTACGTATGCCATACGTTAATACGGGAATATCGAATTGATCAACAACATCTGTTAACTGGAAGACTTGTTTTTTCGTGAGAAACTGCGCTTCATCAATCAATACACATTTAATGCCAGGATCCAACGCAACTTGTTTAGAAATAAAATCAAATAAATTCACTTCTTTTTCAAAAGAATGCGCATCTGCTTCTAAACCAATGCGAGATGCGATTTTTCGATGTGGGCCACGATTATCAATAGCAGGGAATAATAATAAAGTATTCATGCCTCGTTCTTGATAATTATAAGCAGATTGCAACAAGACGGTACTTTTGCCTGCGTTCATTGCGGAATAATAAAAAAATAATTTTGCCATCACTTAACCTCGAGCTGGAATCAATAACTTGTCACCATCATGAACTTCATCGCTAGCAAGTAAATTTACGACGCGAATGGCAGGCGGTGAAGTATGGAATTTTTTCGCGATAGCATCCATGGATTCACCTTGCTTTACCGTATAAATCGTTTCACCCGCTGAAGTTGTATATTGGCTATCGGCTACCTTCGCAAATTGAGTACTGATCATATGCGTTGGAATAATGAGTTTATCACCAGAATGCAAAGCCTCTCCATCACTTAATTTATTTGCTAACTGCAAAGCCGCTGGAGAAATATGAAAATGTTCAGCAATACGTCCCACTGAATCACCCGCACGTGCCATATAAATCGTATCACCCGGCTGTAATGAGTAGTGTCCCTGCATACTTTGTAGCGCGACAACAATGTCAGAGGATGGGTCTTTTTGTTTCATGAAAGATTTATGCTTGAAATGCGGAATCGCAATCGCATCGTCATCCGATACCATAATAGGTTGTGGTTCAGAGGCCATAATTTCTTTGGTTAAATCTGTCTTTTTTCCTGGGCTACCGCGCAAATAAAACGGCATCTTCGCTAAATTTTCTGAGAATTGCTCAACATTTTCTATGGGTAACACTAACTTGGCATGCGTATTAGGATCTGTCATCGCATGACTATAGCCAGGATTGAGCTGCATGATACGCTTCATGCTGAGTCCCGCTAAGTTAGCCGCATGTTTTAAAGCTATTTGCGAATCCACTTCCATCTGCGCCAAATACGGGGCATTTCGAACCGGTGGTAAATAAACAGGATAAATTTCTGGATGAGAAACAATAGTCGCTAACGCTAATAATCTCGGCACATAAATGCGTGTTTCTTGTGACAATTGAAGTGACCAATAATCTGTACTACCGCCATCTCTGACATTTTTTCGAATGGCAGATAAGACATTCCCTTCACCCGTATCATACGCCGCAAACGCCAATAACCAATTATTATCAAAAAAACTGCCTAAATAAGATAAATAATTTAATGCGGCTTTAGTTGATGCAATCACATCACGTCTGCCATCATACCAACGATTATGTTTTATTCCGTAACCGGTTGCGGTGTCTGGCATCATTTGCCAGATGCCTGCCGCACCTTGTGGAGAATAAGCGAAAGGATCATATGAGCTTTCAAATACGGGCAATAACACGACTTCAGCCGGTAAATGACGTAAATGTACTTGTTGCAAGATATAATAAAGATAAGGTGCTGCACGTGTAATAGAACGATATAAAAAATCTTGATGATTCATGAACCAATCAATTTGTTCTTGCACCAACACATTATTTTCGTGGTGCTCTAAAATAAATTCTTGGCGCAATACATCCCAAATATTATCTGCATTATGATAACGATCAATATCATCTGCTAAACTTTGTTTGCGCTCAGGAGAGAGATGCACATTTTTCTGATAAACCTGAATCCCTTCTTGATTGGGTAACGCGAGCGTAACACGACAACACAGGGCGAAGACCATGCCTAGCAAAAAGCATTGAATAAAATTTTTGTACCAATGTTGCATCATTTTTCCTGACTCGTCCTACCACTTAATCACTGAGGTGTGTCGCTAAAATGTATCTTTCCATGCGCGGAGTGCTTGAAAGATGCTAACTGGATCTGTTAATTGCGTTTGGCATTTCTGCCGAGCGGATTCTATCACAGAATCTTGATCACATCGTAAAAAAGGATTTGTTGCTTTTTCTATGCTCAATGTAGAAGGCAATGTCGGACAATTTTTATCCCTCAAGAGGGCGACTTCATGGATGCGTGTTTGGATAGCTTTATTATTGGGTTCAATAACTTCTGCAAAACGCAAATTCGCTGCTGTATATTCATGCGCGCAATAAATGTCTGTATTGTCTGGCAAATGCGCGATTTTTGATAATGAGTTGGCCATTTGCTGTGCGGTGCCTTCAAATAAACGACCACAGCCCGCTGAAAATAATGTATCACCGCAGAACAACATTCCCGCGCCAAAATAGGCGATATGACCTTTGGTATGCCCAGGTATATCTAAGACTTTAAACGTCAATCCTAGCTGCTCTAATTCAACTTCATCATCCTCAACCAAGCCATGGTCAAGGCTTACTAACCCATCATGTGCAGGGCCATAAATGGGCACCGACAATTTTTTGCGCAATTCTTCCATCCCGCCGGTATGATCAAAATGATGATGGGTGATGAGGATTGCCGAAAGCGTTAAACCGCTCGCTGCCAAGGCATCCAAGACAGGATTGGCGTCGCCAGGGTCAACAACAGCGCAATACTGATTATGAGGATTAATCAATAACCAAATATAGTTATCTTTAAATGCAGAAACTGGGACGACTGTTACCATTGCTACAATGGTACTGGGAAATTCATGGAGGTCAAGTTATAGTAACGCATAGTAAAAGAGGGTAGTAAAACTTGGTTAAGACTTATCGCAAAATTCAGCAATGGGACGAATGGTTAACACGTTTTCCGGGCGAAAAAGTGTTGGAAGCTGAACAGCGATTCCTTCCACATTTGTTAAATCATTTTTATGGCAAGCATGTCGTATTAATTGGTTCACCACACCAAGAAAATATCTTGCAAGCGAGCGTCATTTCAAACAAAGTTTTGTTAAGTCCCATTCCAAATTTAAAACGTCATAGAACAGCCAATATTGAAAGTTCACTGCATGAATTACCCATTGCATCAGGCAGTGTTGATCTGGTGATATTACCGCATATTTTAGAATACTTAGATAATCCACACCAATTACTCTCTGAAGCGTGTCGCATTGTGAGACCCGAAGGTCATATCGTCATTTGTGGTTTTAATCTTTATAGCACGTGGGGTTTAAAAAAACTGTTACATCATCCTAAAAATATTCCTTGGACTGGCAATTTTATGAAAACCAGTTTAATTAAAAAATGGTTGAGCCTTGCGGATTTTGAGTTAGTCAAACAAACAACAATGTTATTTAGACCCCCTGTAAAGCATAAAAATACTTTTCACCGCCTTAAATTTTTAGAATCCATAGGACGTAAATGCCTGGCACCTTTTGGAGGCGTATATGTATTGATTGCCCAAGCCAAAGTTGTCCCTCTCACACCCATTAAATTAAGTTGGAAACAAAAATTATCTGAGGTACCTTTAGCCGCCATTGGCATTCCTAGACCCACGACACGGAACCGTAATTGATGAAAAAAGTAACGATTTACACGGATGGCGCCTGTCGAGGCAATCCTGGTCCAGGGGGTTGGGGTGTGCTATTGCAGTATGGTGATCATGAAAAAAAACTGTCCGGCGCAGAACGCGATACGACAAACAACCGCATGGAATTAATGGCTGCCATCAAAGCATTAGCCAGTTTAAAAGAGCCATGCAGAGTCGAGTTATATACTGACTCACAGTACGTACAAAAAGGCATTAGTGAGTGGTTGCCCGTATGGAAAAAAAAGCACTGGAAAAAAGCGGATAAAAAACCCGTGAAAAATGCCGATTTATGGCAGAAGCTCGATGAAGAAGCCACGCGCCATCAAGTGAGTTGGCATTGGGTAAAAGGTCATAGCAATCATCCAGAAAATGACATTGCGGATGCTTTAGCGACTGCAGCAATTGATACGTTATAATTATTAAAAAAACAGGTAAATAAATGCGACAAATTATATTAGATACTGAAACCACCGGACTACAAGTCGAGTCAGGCCACCGCATTATTGAAATTGGCTGTGTAGAATTAATCAATCGCAAACTCACGGGCAATCACTATCACGTCTACATTAATCCCATGCGTGAAGTAGAAGAGGGCGCAATAGCCGTACACGGTATCACCAATGAGTTTTTGCAAAGTAAACCTGAATTCGTGAGTATTGCTGAAGAATTTATG
Source organism: Myxococcales bacterium (assembly GCA_903970525.1). Lineage (GTDB taxonomy): Bacteria > Pseudomonadota > Gammaproteobacteria > DSM-16500 > DSM-16500 > UBA5158. The sequence continues at coordinate 11,952 of CAJCIZ010000199.1, forward strand.
AATTTTATTTCAGGTGCAGAATTAATTATTCATAACGCACCATTTGACGTAGGCTTTATTAATGCTGAATTTAGTCAACTCAAAAAATCTTGGAAACCCCTCACGCATTATTGTCGCATTGTCGACACGCTTGCCTTGGCAAGACAAATCCACGTAGGCCAACGCAATAGCTTAGATGCACTGTGTAAGCGTTACAGCATAGATAACACACATCGCGATTTACACGGCGCGTTGTTAGACGCGAACTTGTTGGCACGAGTTTACTTAGCGATGACAGGTGGTCAAGTGACGTTATTTGGTGATTCTGAAAAAACAGACATCACGACTGAGCAAGTGACAACAACAACTGTTGCTGCTGTTGCTAAGCCACGTGATCTAGTAGTGATTAAAGCAACAGAAGAAGAGTTAACAATACATCAACAACGCATACAGCAAATGTCAGAGCATGGTAAAAGCTTGTGGGTAGAATAACCATCCTGTAAGCCGTCTTTGCGTCCCATAACCCGTCATTGCGAGCGAGAGCGAAGCAATCCAGGCTTTCATATTCTTATAGAAGGACATTAATACCTATTTACTAAGATCACCACTTTATTTTAAGTTAATTTCTCATGGTGCACAATTGGCAAGCCAACAGCAGGCAGGTTTGCGTGAGCATGTTCAATACCGTCATCGCGTGATTTACTCGCAATTCATTCAAGGATTATCGCAGGCATTCGATGGTTTGCTCCACCAAGACAATGTTTCAAAGGATATGGTGACACATGCCAAAGCCTTAAGTATCTTAAAGCAATTATATTGTCTGAGAGAATCGGGTTGTCAGTGGCAAGAGATGGAAATCCGTCAAGCTAAAATGCTACGACACCTCAAACTAAAATTGACTGAGCCTAAAACTACTCAGAGAATTCCCTCACCCAACCCTCTCCCGCACTAAAAAGCAGCTATCTTCAAAGATACCGTTGGCGGGAAGAGGGCTACTCCTTGCTTTAGGATTTAGCCGTCTCCCGCCAACAGTGTTCTAGAAGTTCACTGCTCTAACTTGCGGGAGAGGGTTGGGTGAGGGCGAGTCTATTTAATTAGAATTAACCGTAGTAGATTTTGAAGTCGTATTATTGCTATTTTGATCCGGTGGTGTGGTGACTGTTGTAGTGGTACTTGAACCATTCGGCGTAGCGGATGCCGGTGAATTGCCCTTATTAACCGTTGTTGAAACTGAAGTGGTGTCATTACTATTTTGATTGGGTGGCGTAGTAACCGTCGTGGTAGTACTACTTGCATTGTCGGCATAGACGGATGAAATAAATAGTGACATCAAAATAAATAAAACTGAATTAATTAAAAGTTTCATGATAATCATCTCCAATATTAAATGTTTTTACTTCCTTTTTAACAATCTCATTAATTTCGATTATTACCGCTAAACGCACCCAACAAGATCAACAAATTTTGAAACAGCATTAATATATCAATAAACAAGCTCACTGTTGCCATGATGTAATTTGTTTCGCCGCCATGAATGATACGGCTGGTGTCATACATCATTAACATAGCAGAGATAAACGTGAGACCGGTAGAAATCGCTAACTGCATTGCAGGCATTTTAAAGAAAATATTCGCAAGGCTCGCCACAATACAAACGATCAAGCCAATCATTAAAAATTTTCCCCAACCGCTTAATTCTTTTTTAGTTGCCAACAAATAA
>CAJCIZ010000200.1 GCA_903970525.1 Myxococcales bacterium
TGCGTAGAGCTGCTCTCCCAGGATTTCGTCTAACCACGCCCTAGATACTAGCTTCATCTGATCGTAGGCCGAACGTGGCACAAAGGCGAAGATGCGCAGTGCCAAATCTTGGGGCAAGCCCGGCAGGAGTTCGCGCTCCCCACCGCCTTTCTGCACACACCCGCCATCACACAAAAATAAGCAAACCCTGCACCTGGTGTTGTAGACAGTCGCACCGCTTCAATGATCGCATCTTTAGAATAAAATCCTGCAAACGGCGGAATCGCAGCTAATGCTAACGCACCGATGATAAATGTGAGATAGGTTATTGGCATACGCGCCGCCAAGCCACCCATCTTACGCATGTCTTGTTCATGATGCAGCGCAATAATGACAGAGCCTGCAGCAAGAAAGAGTAAGGCTTTAAAGAAAGCATGTGTGACCAAATGAAAAATCGCAGCATCATATGCAGAAGCGCCTAACGCGACTGTCATATAACCCAGTTGCGATAAAGTCGAATACGCAATCACGCGCTTAATATCATGATGAAACACAGCCAAGATGCCCATGAAGAGACAAGTCGTCGCGCCTATCACTAAGATTAAACTTAACGTCGTTGGCGAATATTCAAATAAAGGTGACATGCGCGCCACCATATAAATCCCTGCTGTCACCATTGTTGCAGCATGGATCAGTGCAGAAATAGGCGTAGGACCTTCCATCGATTCTGGCAACCACACATGCAGCGGCACTTGCGCTGATTTACCCATGGCACCAATAAATAATAAGACGCAAATCACTGAGACCGCAGATGTTGTTACGCCGGGAAAAACATGGATGGTTTTATCTAAAATATCTGTAACATGTGCAAAGACTTCATGATAATTCACTGTGCCAAAATACATAAGCACACCCGCAATCGCTAAAATAAATCCTAAATCACCTACACGATTCGCCAGAAAGGCTTTCAAACTTCCAAAAACAGCCGCTTCTCGTTTAAACCAAAAGCCGATAAGCAAGTAAGACACTAAGCCCACCCCTTCCCAACCAAAGAACATCAGCAAGAAATTATTTGCGAGCACTAACGTCAACATGGCGAAAGTAAACAAAGAAACATAACTAAAAAACCGCTGATAACCTGGATCATCCGCCATATACCCAATGGTATAGATGTGCACCATGAAAGACACAAACGTGACAATCATAATCATGACAGCACTCAATCTATCCAGTAACAGCGCTACATCAAAGTGAAATGCGCCGGTTTGTATCCACTGATACACAATGCCTTCCACTGCAGGTGACCCTTGCAACACAATCGCATTAAACAAATAACACGATAGCAAAAATGACACGCCGACCAAACTACAGGTTAACCAGTGCGTTGCGCTTCTGCCAATCACTTTACCCAGCAAACCAGCTATTAAGGCGCCAGCCAGCGGGAGCAGCATAATGACTAACGCTATTGTTAATAAATTATTTTCCACACGCTTATCCTTTTAGTCTATCGAGTTCTTGCACTTCAATCGTGCCGCGTCGTCTAAACAATACAACCATGATAGCCAACCCAATTGCAGCTTCTGCCGCCGCAACCGTTAAAATAAAAAAGACAAAAACCTGACCCGTGATATTGTCGAGAAAGTAAGAAAAAGCGACAAAGTTTGTATTCACAGCCAACAAAATTAATTCAATAGACATCAACAAAGTGATGATGTTTTTGCGATTAATAATAATACCCGCCATGCCTATGCCGAATAAGAGCGCCGCAACAATGAGAAAATTTGATAATGAAGGCATAGTATTTATCCTGGCGTATCGCTAGAGGGTGATGAAGGTTTCTCAGAGGGCATATTCACTAGCGTTAAGCGGTCTTTTGCACGCACTGAGATTTGTGCAGAAATTTTTTGTGATTTATGCCGCTTGCCTGCTCTATGCGTCAAGCTAATGGCTGCAACAATCGCTGTTAGCAACAACACAGCTGATACTTCAAAGGGATAAACATACTGGGTATAGAGCACCATACCTAGGCTAGCAATATTGCTATAGTCCGCAGGTTTCAGCGCAGGTATTGGCATTTGTAGTAATCCAAATTGTTTTGGACCTAATACCATGATGATAAGTCCTGTGATCGTCAACACTATCAGAGCATAAATAGGTAAATATCTCACGAACCCTTCTTGAAGACTGACACGCGAAACACTAAGCATCATGACCACAAACAAAAACAACGTCATTACAGCGCCGACATACACCAAGACTAAAATCAACGCGAGAAACTCAGCGTGCAAAATCATCCAGATCCCAGCCATGGCGAAAAAAGTCAGCACTAAAAATAAAGCGCCACGCACGGGGTTACTGGATCCGACCACCATCATAGCGGAGAAAACCGCTACGACGGAGAATGCGTAAAAAATTAGTTGTAATATAGTCATTTCATACCTTATAAAAAAATTTTACACTGTCATCCCCGCGCAAGCGGGGATCCATTGTTCCGCGCTTCTCAACAATACGAGTGCCATAGTAACAATGGATTCCCGCCTGCGCGGGAATGACAGCTTTATGCTCTTATATAAAACACGTGGTGGCACTGGGTTGTTCCTTTTCGCGCGCAGCTTGCGAGCACGAAAAAAATTTTCCAGTGACGGGACCCCAGTCCATATTATCGATAACGAGCATCTTCAGCTCTATCTTTAGCAATCACAGACTCAAACTCATCCCCAATCGCCAATAATTTTTCTTTAGTTAAAATATTCTCGCCCCGATTCTCCATGTGATAATCAGCAAATCGCGTCAAGACAATCGCATCAACCGGGCAAGCTTCTTCACAAAACCCACAATACACACACTTGAATAAATCAATATCATAAAGCGTCGTACGTCGTGAACCATCTTCACGTGGCTCCGCTTCAATCGTAATCGCCAAAGCAGGACACACCGCTTCACATAATTTACAGGCAATACACCGTTCTTCTCCATTCGGATAACGTCTTTGCGCATGAATGCCACGAAAACGCACAGAGGTCGGCGTCTTTTCTTCTGGATATTGAATAGTTACTTTTCTCTTAAAAAAATAACGACCCGTGAGCTTTAAGCCTATGAGCAATTCCCACAGCGAAAAACTTTTGATGAGTTGCTTTAAACGTTGCATATATTTATCTCGCAAACCATGGACCGATATTTAATTGAATTGCGAAAGCTTCCACAACAATCCAAACCAACGTCACCGGAATTAATATTTTCCAACCTAACCGCATAATTTGATCGTAACGATAACGCGGGAAAGTGGCTCGAATCCATAAATAAACAAAAATGAAAAAAGCTGTTTTCATTAATAACCAAACAACACCTGGCACCCAAGCAAAAAGACCTTCTAACACAGGAATGCCTTCAAACGGCGACAACCATCCGCCTAAAAAGAGCACGGCAATCAAAGTCGAAATTAAAATCATATTGGCATATTCAGCCAAGAAGAATAAGGCAAAAGCCGTGCCGGAATATTCCACATGAAAACCAGCAACAATTTCCGTTTCACCTTCCGCTACGTCAAACGGGGCGCGGTTTGTTTCTGCCACACCAGAAATCCAATACACTAAAAATAAAGGAAACAAGGGCAACCAATACCAATGCCAGATGCCACCACTTTGCGCATGGATAATCGTTTGAAAATTTAAAGAACTCGCCGCCATCATAACGCCCACTAAAGCAAAACCCATGGCGATTTCATATGAAATAGATTGTGCAGCAGCACGCAACGCACCAAACATCGCATACTTAGAATTGGACGCCCACCCTGCAATCATAATGCCGTATACGCCTAAGGATGAGAGAGACAGTGAATACAAAACACCTGCGTTGATATTCGCTAACACATTTATTTTATCAAAAGGAATCACAGCCCATCCGGCAAGTGCCGTTGCAATACTAATCATAGGCGCAATAATAAATAAAAATTTATTAGAGGCTGTCGGCATAATAATTTCTTTGAGAATTAACTTCAGCACGTCTGCAAAAGGCTGGAAGAGTCCACCCGGACCTACACGATTCGGTCCAATACGCGATTGCATGTAACCTATTACTTTGCGTTCAAAATAAGTCAGATACGCAACGGAGACGAGCAACGCTACGACGATAACGATGATCTTCGCTACAATGATACTTACTAAAAATAGTTGATCCATGTTTTCTATCTTCTTTAATTACACTTCATTCCGACATTCACTCTGTCATCCCCGCTACTGTCATGACAGTAGTGCGCCTGCGCTGGAATGACATTATCCTATCTCCACCTGCCCATACAATTCACTCAACCCTTGCATCTCCGCAATGCCACCCGGGATATAAACACCTCTATCCGGCAATCTACTATCAAAAATCACTGGCAATATGACTTCACCTTGTTTTTGTTTCACCGTCACAAGAGTGCCTTCGGCAATGCGCTGACTTGCACCCATCTTAGGATTGATACGCACTGCAGTAAGCTCGCCTTCAATAATCGTTTGCGCGGCTTGTAATGCTTTTCCGCGACGCACCAAACTATCGGTTGCATATAATGGAATCGTTCCAACACGGTATAACTGATTTGAATTTTTAGCCTGAACATTGTCAGGATGAATCTTGAAATCAATTGCTTTAGGTGATGACATTTTTTCACACGCTACTTTAATTTCTTCTCGCACTTCTTCCGCTGATTCATGATCAAAGCCTGCAATGTGAAACAAATTCCCCAACACGCGGCAGACTTTCCATGCGGGCTTTGCTTCGGCATATGCAGAGGCAACACCATTAAACGTTTGCCATTCTCCCGCTGCATTCACAAAAGTACCTGATGTTTCAGTAAACGGCGCAATCGGAAAAACCACATCCGCATGTTGATCAATCACAGCATTGTTAAATACAGATAATGACACAACAAATTGTGCGTGTTGCAATGCAGCATTTGCCGCCACCGGATTAGCA
>CAJCIZ010000201.1 GCA_903970525.1 Myxococcales bacterium
ATATTTGTTCAGGCGAAGATGAGCGAGATGATTTGCCCGTATTAGGGATTTATACCTATTTGGGCGTCGTGCTGGGCGCTATCATTGGATTGAATGCCGGGATAGGTTCCTGTGTCGGTCACTATGTCATTAATAGAAATAATGAAGCAACATTAGAAGTGCCAGAAGATGTGGATATCTCTGAAATTCCTCTATCAATCAAAGAGCAATATTTTTCAGCGACTTTTCAACTTGCCCATCTGGCAGCTTTTGCTGCTCTTTTCTCATCGATTGCAAAAATATGGGATATGCAATCTAGCTTGCCGCTTTCTGCAAAACTTTCGATGAATTTAGTTGGGTTGTTCTTAGGATACTTTGCCTCTCGTAGTAAAGGTAATACCTGTGGGCAAGCGATTAGACTTTATAAATATCATAATGTATTAACGCCAGAAGAACGTGAAGAATATAAATATGTGAGAGAAGATCAAGAGCCTGAAAGTGATGCCATTTTAAATTGGATAGCGCAGCTCAAAGCGGAAATGCAAAAGAAAAATCAGTCCTGCAATATTAACATCCCTAAACGCTTTGATACGAATGTCACAGTCATCGCAGATTTTTTAATGCAGATCTTAGGTCTCTCAGCGGATTTAGCAATATTTATTGATTTCTGTACGGGTCAAGATGAACAAGATAACTTGCCTGTTTTAGGCATGTTTACTATTTGGGGTGCGGCGATTAGCCTTTTAATTGGCTTCACGACTGGGTTGGGTTTCTCCTATGGTGATTATATTATTAATAGAAATAATGAAGAAACGCTCATGGTTCCTAAGAATGTTGATATCTCGAAAATCCCCTTAGCACTTTGGCAGCGTGCATTCGCTTATCTCTTTCAAGTGGGAGAAGCGTCAGAAATTGCAACAGTGGTCACATCTATTGTAAAAATTATTGATATGCAATCCCGTCAGCATCGCGCCGTAAAAATAGTGACGTCAGCGCTTGGATTGCTTGGTGGTTATTATTGTTCTTTAGGTGAAAGAAATACTTGTGAAGAAGCGATGCGGCTTTATAGTTTTCAGAATGAGAAGAGAAGGGTGAAGCTGATTCTCGAGTCTGCGCCTGATCTTGAATTTCAGGCTGTCCCTCGCCCAACCCTCTCCCGCAAATCGAGTCAGTGATTTTTTCATTAAATCAGAAATGCTTTTTCGAGTTTCTTAACCACCGCAACATTCTTCAACTTCACATATTGCGGCAAGCCATTTTTATAGGGCGGATAATCTTCACCTACAATCAGCGGTAACAAATAAGCCCGCGCTTTTTCCGTAATGCCAAATCCATCTTCTGTAATATAATCTCGTGGTAATCCTATCTCAACATTCGCCACTTTCTCTAAAGGTGCTTCGCCAATGGTCCACTGATAATTTTCACCGGGTTGTCTCACGATAATAGGCATCACAGCATTTTTACCATTAATCGCAAATTCAACAGCAGCTTTGCCTAAGGCATAAGATTGTTCTACATCTGTTTTCGACGCAATATGTCGCGCGGAGCGTTGTAAATAATCCGAGATCGCAAAATGATATTTATAATTCAATTTGCTTTTCACTAATTTTGCAATGAGTGGAGCGACACCGCCTAATTGTTTATGTCCAAATGCATCCACTAATCCAGACTCAGTGAGAAAGCTACCATCCGCATTACGTATGCCTTCAGATACAACAATCGCGCAATATCCAAATTTTTTCACACAGTCTTGTACGCGTGCTAAAAATATTTCAGGTGCGAATGGAATTTCAGGAAATAAAATAATATGTGGCGCATCTCCTTCTTTTTCTGCTGCCAGACCACCTGCAGCTGCAATCCATCCTGAGTGGCGTCCCATGACTTCTAAAATAAATACTTTTGTGGAAGTAAATGACATAGCGGCTAAATCCATCGCAGCTTCGCGTATTGAAATCGCAACATATTTTGCAACCGATCCAAAACCGGGAGAGTTATCCGTAAAAGATAAATCATTATCAACCGTTTTAGGAATGCCAATGCAAGTGACAGGATAGCCTAAGGTTTGGCTGACTTGTGACACTTTGTAAGCTGTGTCTTGTGAATCTCCACCACCATTATAAAATAAGTATTTTATGTTATGTGCAGAAAAGACTTCAATTAAGCGCTCATATTGTGGACGGCTTTTTTCCAGTGTATCTAGTTTATGTCTACAAGACCCGAATGCACCGGATGGAGTGTAGCGTAAGGCCGCTATATCGTGTTCAGACTCTTGGCTAGTGTCGATTAAGTCTTCTGTTAACGCGCCAATAATGCCATTGCGTGCCGCAAAAATATTGCCGAAATGATCGGTGTATTTGCGTACGGTTTCTATGACACCACAAGCAGACGCATTGATCACAGCAGTTACGCCGCCTGATTGGGCATATAGTGCATTAGGTTTAGTCATACACCATCACTCCAAGAGAATAGTGCTTTGACTATAGCGTGTTTTTTGCTGAAAAATCAAGAAAACCCAGAGGTGGTAAAAGTATCATCTCACATCTAAAGTCCGAATTTAGATGTGAGATGTGTTTCGCCCGAGAAGCATGTTACATCAAGGAGTGCAACAATAACGCATAGGCATTGCATTATAATCTAACCAAATGGTTGATGTTTTGAATCGCAGTAGTCGTTTGTTCTTTCTTAAAGATAATAGATTTATGTAACTCTGGTATGGTCGTGCTGCTAGCCAGAATAAAGTGTGAGCCTAGTTTGTGTGCGAGGCGTAAGACTTCAGTCTTGATTCTACCAGTGATTAACCATTGGCTTTTCTTTTCTACGGCGAGTTCATTGCCGACCGCGGTTAAGCATTTTTCCGCTTCATCATAGTACCGTTCTGCTAGCAGTACAGTGGATGGGATGTTAAAGTAGCAAGTAGGCAAGCTGGGTATGACATGGACCAGATTCAAATGAATTTTGATATCTTGTTGTGTCTCTATTGCTGTTCTTATCAGCTCAATTTCTTTTTCTGTTGTCGCATTTGTAACAAGTAACACACTTTTCGTTTCCATGATGTCCTATCTCCTTAGTGTCAGTCCTTTGTTGGGGAGGGTCACTACTCAATTTCCAACGGGGGGACAACAATAATCTCATCATTGTCTGCTAAGTGAAATTAGCGGAAACCTGCGACTTGTTGATGACTGACCCTGCTGGATATTAGGGTTTCTACTTATTTGGATAGGATGATTTGGATTAAAATTTAACTGTTTTATTATTTTTGCATTATTTAATGCTTTCTCCCGACAAGCTTGTCATGCCAGCGTGCTTTCAGCTGGCATCCATCTTTCCATTAGGCAAGCAACGCCCGAGTATACCAACAGCTGGATACCAGCTTAAAGCATGCTGGCAGTGGTTGGTGTGGTCTAGGATTCTCTATTCCTCACTCACAGGCTCTTGCACACTATTCGTTAATACCAACTTCACCAACTCCGGCACCGACTTAACGCCCATCTTCTTCATCACGCTTGCTCTATGCGCTTCTACCGTTTTTAATGAAATATTCAATTCAGCCGAAATCACTTTATTTTGTTTGCCAGCGACAATGCCTTGTAAGACTTGTACTTCACGATGAGACAGCAAAGCAAACTTCGCTTCAGCTTGGGCGTTTTCTTGTTGTTTTTCCCTATTTGTTTTATCAACGCGTAAGGCTTTGTTGATGCTTTCTAACAAAACTTGGTCATTGAAAGGCTTGGTCAAAAAGTCAGTCGCACCTGCCTTCATGACGCGTACCGCCAATGGCACATCGCCATGACCACTGATGAAGATAATCGGTAGAGTTGATGCGCCAATTTCATTGAGCTTTGTTTGCAATTCTGGGCCGCTCATGCCGGGCATGCGTACATCCAGTAAGATACAGCCAGGTTGATGAGGATCATAATGATCTAAAAAATCTTGGGCGCGTATATACGTTTTTACTTTCAGCCCCACGGATTCAATGACCCATGATAAAGATTCCACCATGGCTTGGTCATCATCGACTACATATACAATTGGTTCCATCGTCATTTTTTTCTCCTTATACAAGGGGTAAAGTAAATCGTATCCAACTATGGCTGTTGGTATTAGGGTTAATCGTGAATTCTCCACCATGTGCTTCAATAATGGAACGGCAAATGGCTAATCCCATGCCGCGTCCATGTGCTTTGGTGGTAAAAAATGGTTTAAATACTTTGTTGATAATTTCTTTTGAAAATCCAGGGCCTGTGTCGCTCACGGTGATTTCAATCCGATTGTGATCGGCTGGTTTTGTTTGTATGTGAATACGGCGATCACGATGCGCAGTTTCTTTCATGGCTTCAATCGCGTTTTGCATTAAATTTAATATCACTTGTTGTAACTGAATTTTATCAACAGAAATTAAGGGCAAGTCTTTTGTGAGTTCAAAATCAATTTTGGTTTTAGACGCATTCAATTCGCTGCGAATAAAGCTTGCTGTTTCGCGAATCACGCTATTGATAGCACAAATGGTTTTGAGTAACTGTCCCTTACAGAAAAAGTTTTTGAGACGGTGAATCACTTCACCCGCGCGTTCTGCTTGCGCCACAGTTTTTTGCATGATTTCAGTTAACTGTGAGGGGTCTTGTCCTTTTTCTAGATACCGAACGCAACCGCGTGTGTAATTCACAATCGCAGCGAGAGGTTGGCTGATTTCATGCGCCATCCCTGACGCCATTTCTTCCATCGTGCTCAAGCGAAAGACGTGTGCGAGCTGTTGGCCGCGTAAACGCGCTTTTTTATCGAGAATGCGTTCTGTGACATCGCGTGATGCGGATTGAATTTCTTTGATATAGCCTTTTTCTTCGTCGCGGATCAAGCGTAAGCTGTTTTCAAACCAGCGATAATCCCCTTCTTTGCGACGCATGCGGAATGTGACGCTATGGTGATTGTCATTACTTTTGCGGCGATTAAAGGCTTTTTTAACTTTTTCTAAATCATCGTGATGGACGAGTTTAAAAATATTAAATCCTATGAGTTCTTCTGGTGTGTAGCCTAGCCAGGTTTTGCAAGAGACCGATAAATAAATATAAATACCATCTGTTGTATGGCGAGAAATAATGTCGGTTGAATTTTCTGCTAATAAATGAAAGCGTAATTCACTTTCGCGAAGATTTTTTTCTGCTTGTTCTAATGCGATCAAATTTTTAATAGCCATGCTGTGAGAGAAGTAAAGTGCATCTCGATGTTCAAGAGTTTCATTTTCTTTTTTTTCTAGAGAGATTTGCATAGCCGCAACTTCATCTTTGTAAGTAGAGATGAGTTGATGAGTGATGAGAGCGAGTGGTTTGTTTAACTGAGGATCATTGATCAGCGTTACATTTGTTTTACAAATGCCTTTGCCACCATTTTTGCGAACGAAAAAAGTTTCTTCGCTCCATTTTTTTTGTAGGGGTAAGACTTCTTGAATAATGCGAGGAAAAGGGTAGTTTTGGGTATAAACCAAATTAAGTGATCGACCGATCACTTCTTTTTTAGTGTAGCCAAACAACGCGGTGGCGTTTTGGTTCCAATCAACAATGCGTCCAGTTTTGTCCAGTAAAACTGCGCTATCGTTTATGGCTTCAAATAATGCGGTTGCGTAATCGTTATTCATTCTCGTTAACCCTTCTCATCCTGAAAAATCGTTAACATTTTTGAATCAAGAATAAGAGACTTATATCAGACAATCGGTATAATAGCACACTAAATTCTTTGCTTGAAATGATGAGGTGGGGTGATATGCGAATTCATATTATGGGCATCTGTGGGAAATTTATGGCAGGTGTTGCTGTGATCGCAAAACAGGCGGGTTTTGAAGTCTCGGGCTCAGATATGAATGTTTATCCGCCTATGAGTATGCAATTGGAATCGCAAGGTATTACCTTGAAAAATGGATATGATCCCGCGCATTTAGATGCGGATTTAGATTATGTCATTGTTGGGAATGTGATAAGTCGTGGTAATCCCATGATGGAATATATTTTAAATCATCGCATTCCTTATATCTCTGGGCCGCAATGGATTGCAGAAAATATTATGAAAAATCGCTGGGTTATTGCGATTTCTGGCACTCACGGTAAGACCACGACCACTAGTTTGGTGGCTTGGATATTGGAATACGCCGGGTTGAAGCCTGGGTTTTTAATTGGCGGTGTCCCTGAGAACTTTGGATTGTCGGCGCGAATAGGTGAAGGCGATTGCTTTATTATTGAAGCTGACGAGTACGATAGTGCATTTTTTGATAAACGATCTAAGTTTCTTCATTATCATCCTAAGACATTGATTTTAAACAACCTTGAGTTTGATCATGCAGACATCTTCCCCGATCTTGCGGCGATCAAGCAGCAATTTCATTATCTGGTGCGTACGGTGCCTGGTAACGGGTTGATTGTAAACAATGCTGTGGATAAGAATTTGGATGATGCTTTATCTAAAGGCTGCTGGACGCCAGTTAGCACGTTTGGAATAGAGCAGGGGCAATGGCAAGCTAGCTTACGAAAAGAAGATGGGACAGCATTCGATATTCTTCATGAGCAATCCCGTTTAGGGACGGTTGAATGGAGTTTATTAGGGCGACATAATGTCAGTAACGCGCTAGCTGCCATTGTGGCTGCTCACCATGCGGGTGTGCCGGTTGCGCGTGCTATTGAAGCTTTGCGTGAGTTTAAAAACGTCAAATGTCGCATGGAAGTTAAAGGTGAAAGAAATGGTATTGTAATTTATGATGATTTTGCGCATCATCCTACTGCGATTGCGACCACTTTGGCAGGTTTGCGAGCAAAAATCGGTCCAGTTGCACGCATCATTGCGATATTAGAATTTGGTTCATATACGATGCGTAGTGGTGTGCATAGAGATGCATTGCGCGAGGCTTTGACCTTAGCGGATAAAGTGATTTGCAAGAAGCCTGTGGGTCAGGATTGGGGATTGGCTGACGTTTTAAAACAATTTCCGCAGCCAACGGCTTTGTATGATGACGTGGATTCTTTGGTGGCTGATTTAAGTTTAGATTTGAAACCCGGTGATCATGTCATTGTGATGAGCAATTCTGGATTTGGTGGCATTCATCAAAAATTATTACAAGCGATTGCTTCTAGTGAAAAAGTTTAGCGGAGAATAGAATGAAAGATCCTGAGCAACATCCTATCGTTTTTACAAAACGTAATGCATGGTTAGGTTTTGTTTCTTATATTATTGTTGCATGCATTATTGCATGGGTATTCGTAAGGTAATTATATGACAGATAAAAAAGTAAAAATCCAAGTGAATGCGCAATCGCATTATTTGGTAGAGCAATCTAAGCCTGACGTTTATCATTTTATTTGGTCGTACGATATAACGATAATTAATTTAGGTGAAGTGCCGGTGCAATTGTTGAATCGTCATTGGAAAATTACGGATTTGAAAGGGAAGGTGGATGATGTGCGGGGGCCTGGTGTTGTAGGGTTACAACCGTTGATTAATCCGGGCAAGCAATTTACTTACAGCAGTTTTTGTCAATTGGCGACACCACAAGGCACGATGGAAGGTGAATTTGAAATGCAGACGATTGATGAAGTGCATTTTTTAATTGAGATTCCTAAGTTTTTACTGACTTGTCCGTTGAGTACGTCGACTGAAGCTCGGTCTTGGTTGCATTAGGATTGCTCTTTTCTGAAGTGGACTGGGGTCCCGTCACTGAAAAAATTTTTTCATGCTCGCAAGCTCCGCGCGAAAAGGAATTTTTCCAGTGCCACCCCCTCTTAGTAGTAACCCAAAAGCGATTTTATTTTTAAAAGCCGACTTTACACCGTCATTGCGAGCCAGCGCTTTTTGCTGGCGCGGCAATCCAAGCGGGCTGTCAGTCGAGCTTGGATTGCCGCGGCTAAGCGCTTCGCAGCCTCGCAATGACGGATCTACCCAATATTACTTTATTTGAGACTATGTTCATGGAAGTTTTAGCAACTCCCAAAAAATATCTGCTACGCTGGTGCGGTTGGTTTTTTTTAGGAAATGCAATTTTATTCTGTTTGATCGGCTTACATTATTTATCTGCTGTACTTCCCTCTGCTCTTTCACTGTTAACTTTGTACGGCAAAAAAGTCATGTCGCTATTTTTGGTATTGGCATACCTTGGGCAGCTCTCATTTTTGGCGTTTATCCCTTATATTTTTATTGCACCTTGCATTTTATTTTTCCCAGCTTGTCGTTTTATTTTTTTATTAGCGATAGTGATCGCAGGGTTCGCGGCATCATTGCTGATTATTGATACCTTTATATTTGTGTTATATCGCTTTCATTTAAATGGCATCTTGTTTTCTTTCATCATGACAGCGAGAAATGAACAAGTATTGGATTTTTCTTGGCATGAAACACTGTTTACTGCGCTCGTTATTTTAGGTGTTTTCTTTGTTGAGTGGGTGCTGGCTTTAGTTTTGTGGCACCAAGTGATTCTGAAAAATAAATTCTTGGGGGTGGGTAAGTCTATTACATTATTTTTGTCTGTGTGTTTGTATAGTTCTTTGCTGATGATTCTTTTCAGTCTTAATCATCCTATGAATCGTATGTTGATCAGCGCTTCGCGATTTTTGCCTTTTTATGAAAATATGTTGGGTTTGATGTTGCCTGGGAAAGAAGGGTTGGTGGCGATTGAGCGTATGGGAGAAACGCATTTTCTGCAGCCGCAACAAGCGAGTCAGCCGCTGCGATATCCTTTAGAAGTGATGCAGAGTGGTGTTGTAAAGCATCCTTTGAATTTAGTGATTATTGTGATTGATACATGGCGTGCGGATATGTTGAATGCGGATGTTGCGCCTTTTATCTCGCAATTTGCAAAAAAATCTTGGGTGTTTCAGCAGCATTATAGTGGCGGTAATTCTACGGGCCCTGGGATTTTTACTTTGTTTTATGGGATTCCTTCTTTGTATTGGTCATCCATGCAAGCACAACATCAGGGGCCGGTGTTGATTGATGCTTTGTTGCAAAATCAGTATCAAATGGGTATTTTTTCTAGTGAAACATTGCGTGAACCACCTATGAATGAAACAGTGTTTCGTGCGGTTAAAAATTTGCGTTTGGAAACGCCGGGTAACACGCCTTATGAGAGAGATCGCTCTATCACGCGTGAGTTTGATGATTTTATCGGGCAGGCCGCTATGACGGGTAAGCCATTTTTTAGTTTCTTGCTTTATAATTCTGTGCATAGTTACTGTGCCTTCGATGAAGATTTAAAACCGTTGCAACCCGCAGTGACCGTGTGTAATCGCATGCAATTAAATGATTCTACGGATCCTGTGCCGTATTTGAATCGGTATAAAAATGCAATTTTATTGATTGATAAACAAGTTGAACATGTGATTGAAACGTTGGCCGCTAAAAATCTATTAGAAAATACAGTTGTGATGGTGACGGCGGATCATGGTGAAGAATTCAATGATAATCATTTGGGGTATTGGGGACATGCGAGTAATTTCACGCATTATCAAGTGCAAACACCTATGATTGTGTATTGGCCGGGATCAAAACCTGCGGTTTTTACGCATGAAACCAGCCATTATGATGTGGCGCCTACTTTGATGAGGCGGTTATTGGGCGATCGTACGCCATTTGCGAAGTACTCGATTGGGAAAGATTTATTAGATGTGAATTCCTCGCCGTATTTGATTGTGGGAAGTTATATTGATTTTGGGATTGTGGAACGAGATAGAATTACTACAATTTTTCCGGTTGGCAATTTTGAGATTGATCACTTGGATGGTAGGCCTATTGTCGATGCGAAATTGGATTTGCCGGTGGTGAAAGATGTTTTTTTAGAGATGAGAAAATATTATAAGTCATAAAAATCTGAAACCAACTCCCCGTCATTTCTGCCAGCGTGCTTTTAGCTGGCATCGATCTTTCCGTTACACAGGAAAGGCCGGAGTACTCCAAGGGCTGGATGCCAGCTAAAAGCGCGCTGGCATGACAGAGCCCACCCTACATATTTTCTATTCGAGGGAGAGCAACGAATTTTTTATGCTTTCTCTGTTCGTACTGCATCTTCACTATTGTTCTGAAATTTTTTTGCAAAATAATGCGCAAAACAATCAACAATGTTAAGTCATGCATGATGCGATTCAAAAAAGATGAAAAATGAAGAAGAATTATAAGTTATTTTGCGCTGGAGTATCCATCAAGTGGCATTAGTTGCAACCGATGAAATTTTTATGAATTCTGAAGAAGAGAACAAATCTAATGATGTTGAATCTTCATTTAGCGCCCTGACACAAAGTAACATTAATCAATCGAGTCGTGTTTTACCTGCTACGAGATTTTTTTTCGGTTTCTGCTAATTCCTCTGTTGATATTCTCTGGTTGCTGAAAATAATGTAGGGTATTCATCGCTTAGTTTTTAGATAATATGATAAGCATGGCAGCTCCTTTAAAATTCTAATCGGGTTGGTTGAGGTTCTGATTTGCTTTTATCGCTGGAGTGAGAATTTTTGAAAACGCCTAACTTTGTAAGATTTGTGCTTAATTCTTTTTCTTCGGATAATTTAACGGGTTGACCTACTGCGCCGTTTTGGGTGAGTAGTTGATGATTAAGGTCAGTTAAGCCGGTGGTTTCGGATAGATTGGTTTCAGTTGCAACAAGAACAGATTGATGGGTTGACCAGCGTAGGATGACTTGTACATCATCGGCTTGATGGTGGATTTGCCAATAGCGGATGGCTTTGTCGTCGCTTCCGGTTGCTAAATAATTCCCATCGGAGTTTTGTTGCCATGCTAGGCTTTTTACACTACCTATAAAATTTGAAATAACAGCAAGACAACGGAAGTGTTTAATATCCCAGAGGCGCACGGCGTTATCATCACTACCTGATGCTAAGAGGTTATCGGGGCCAAAGGCGAGACTATTAACATAACTTGTATGCCCTTCCAAGACTTGCAAACACGTTTTCTGCTTAACATCCCAGAGGCGCACGGTTTTATCTAAACTACCTGACGCCAAGAGGTTATCGGGGCCAAAGGCAACACTATAAACCCAACTTGTATGCCCCTCCAAGACTTGTAAACAGGTTTTCTGCTTCACATCCCAGAGACGCACGGTTTTATCATGACTAGCTGATGCCAAGAGGTTATCGGGGCCGAAGGCAACACTGTTAACATCTCTTGTATGCCCCTTCAAAACTGTGACTAAGGCTGATGTTTTCGTTTCATATACATAAATCTTCGTATCTTCACAGCCAACAGCTAACCATTCTTGATCTAATGAATAAGCGATTGCCAATATCTTATTTGGTAATTTCATAAACGGCTTTTCACCAAATAGAACACCTCCCAACTTAGCTTTACTTAAATTTGCCTTTCTTAACCAAGTTCCTTTAAGATTGACATCTCGTAAATCAGCTTCTTGTAATTGCGCATGATCGAATATCGCTCCACTTAAATCAGCACCGCGGATTTTGATTTTTCGATAATCTTTTTCTGAAAACACTTCGCCTGAGGCATTTAAAATAGTAATAGCATTCGCTGCTGCTATTGTTATCCCTTCATCTTCTTTGGATCGTTCGATAAATTGATTCAGGCGTTCTTTAAATTCTGCATTGGTTTTTACACGGTCAGCTAATAGAAATAGTTGATCTCGGGTTAAATGTTTTTCTTTTAAGAGTTCTTCGTCTGAACTGATTTGGGTTATTAGAGTGGGTTCAACTGTAATGATGTTAGGGTTAATGTTTGTTAATGCCGGTTTGTTTTGATAAGCAATAGAGGTTGTTAGGAAATAATCAATAAAAGAGGCATGAATAAATTGGTAATAGTTGCCAGTGGCAACCATGAGGAGAGAGCTAGCTCCTTTTTTGGCATTCATCATGCGGGCGTTTTCTGTGCCGAGTAATTGTTTTACCCAAGGGCCTCTTGGGCCTTTGGGGTCTATGTCTTTTTCTTCTTCGGCAAATAAACTATTTTCTCGAAAAGGATATTGAACGGAGGTTACACCGGCTCTTCTCAAACATTCTGCCAGTTTTAAGCAAAAATCTTTGTAATCTTTCATCAGTTCTTTCGGTGGCGTAGTGTCGCCGTGTTGTCTTGCTTTTTCTACTTCGCGTTTGAACATGTGATCGGTGAAATAATCATAGAGCTTGGCGCGGGTAAGCTCTTC
>CAJCIZ010000202.1 GCA_903970525.1 Myxococcales bacterium
CATCGCTCAAGACTTTCAAAAAATAGAAATATTCAAAAGCGCCAAAAAAAAAGCTGCGGCAAAAAATGCTTTCACTTACCCTTCTCTGTGGTTCTTATGGCTCAGCTGTCTTGCAATAGCTCATTATTCTGTCATGGGGAATAATGCATTATTTTTATCTTTTATTCTAACTATCGCTGCATTGGGATATTATTATGAGTTATATAAAGCAGAGCAAAAAAAAATATTTCAACCCGCACGATTGATAAAAGAATTAGCCAGCATTCCTCATGAACAGATTCCAACTACCAGTTATAAAAACTATTTGGTGACATGGAAATCAGAAAAAACGAAAGCGCCCACCTTGCAACAAGAACCGATCAGCAATACAAATCGCATTACTTCAAGCCTTTAACAGAATGGCACTCGTATTAAAGAGGCCGCCCTAGCATGACCCAATAAATATGAAGCACATCTTCAAATTGCAACGGCTTCACTATACGCGCTGTCACACTCAAATTCTGTGACTCGAGTTTAACGCGCGTACTGTATTCACCGGTTAACGCGAAAACAAGTAGCCCATCAAAATCGGAATCAGCACGCAATTTTTTTAAAAATTCTATACCATTCATGACTGGCATATTCGTATCTAAGATGATGGCTTTAGGCATAGGAATCATTTTTTCTACGCCATGATTACCATAGAGCTTATCTAAGGCCTCTTGACCGTTACGAGCGACATGAATGTTAACAGGTGCCTCCAGGCGTTTGAACTCTCTTAAGACTGATTGAACATCCACTTCATCGTCTTCTATGAGCAATATCGAGATTGGCTCGGCTTTAGAGGGTGCGCTCATACAAACTATCCTTCTCAAAAAAATACGTTGAACAACAATATACTCATTAAATCCTTTAACTGTCTATATCTTCTGCATCGATAGGCCACGTGAAAAAAAATGTCGTTCCTTCGCTGACTGCTGAAGTTAACCAAATTTCTCCGCCTGCTTTTTCAACAATTTTTTTCACGATCGCTAGGCCGATACCAGAACTCTCAATTTCATCGCGCGGGTGTAGTGTTTGAAAAATTTCAAATACTTTATGATGGAACTGCGGATCTATTCCACAACCATTGTCTGTTACATAAAATTGATAGTAATCTCTAATTACGCCATGTCCGATATTAATATAACCTTGTGGTTTGTCATTATATTTTATTGCATTACCAATTAAGTTGAGAAAAACTTGAGTAATTTTAGCCTTATCTACGACAATCACTGGCAAGAGTGTATCAATCTTAAATTTAATATGCGCAGGAGGTGCCAAATAATCGGTGATTTCAGATAGCAATTGATTTAAATCAATCTGCTCCAATTGCTGTGTCACATGCCCTGAACGCGAGTACTCCAACATACCGACAATTAAGGCATCTAAGCGATGCATACGTTTTTTGATGAGATCAAAATTATTGCGCGATGTCTCTGGTAAAAGAGCATAACAATCTTCCTCTATCCATTTGACCAGATTTTCGATAGCTCTTAGAGGAGATCGCAAATCGTGCGAAGCAGCATAGGCAAATTGATCGAGATCAAGATTAGACTTGTTTAAGCGCTCTGCTGTTTCTTCCAGTTGTTTTTCCGTTTCTTTATGTCGCTGTATTTCAGCGAACAACTCATCTCGCAATACTGTCGCGGTACGCAACTTATGAAACAACTCTGAAAACGACCGCGCCAAATCACCCACCTCACCTTTGAGTTGTAATAATTTAGGATGTAACGTCACTGTCATCTTTTCAATGCTCATACGCTCGATATTGTTACGCAATAAATTTATTGGTTGCACAATCGCGCGCGTACTAACAAATACCAAGATCAGAGAAGCTAAAAGGGCGTCAAAGAAAATGATTAATGTTGTGTTTAAACTTTTTTGCAAAATGGTATATGAATTTTTCGCCGCTTGCTTGACCGTCACCACTGCCACCTCGTCAGAATCAGCAGCAGGCTGCAAAGAGAATTCGGTTATTGCCGAATTAAAATCTTGCAATGATGACAAATAAATACTATCAAGCAAGCTTTTCTTTGCCGCGTCTTCGGCATGAGATTGCATTAACTTTATTATTTGTGCGTGCTCATTGCTTAGCACATGATATTTATTTTCTAGCACCGAGGACTGCACAGCATCCACCGATTTGGCTGTTGCCAGCAACTGGAGTATGATAGCGTTATTCATATAATATTGTTGTAACGCTAAAATTCTATTAGTAAACACATATTTTTCTAAATTGTATTCAACCAGCAGTTGCTGGTATTTAATCCGGTATATCAACTCTTCTCTATCAATCGTATTTGCCAATTGTTCAACACTGCGTGGAATGCTTTGAGGCGTCAAAGGTTCAATTAAATTTTTTAATTGGATATAGAATAACAAACCAACTCCCACAATTAAGATAGAGATACTAAAAAAATAAGAAAATAACTTTGTTTGTAACTTCATTATGCAATCCTAATCATTCATTAGAGTTGGCTTGCTGCAATTCATTCATGGGTATCGTTATTCCAAGCAATTTAGCTGTCGCTTCATTTGTGATTAAGTATCCCTGTTTAGGCGCCTCAGAATGAAGCCAGTCGAGTTCTGCACCATGCAATATTAAAGCAGCTTTGATACCTGCTAGCTTCCCAATAGAATAGAGCTCAGCAAAATACCCAATCATCACACCATGCAACACGCTGTCTTTGTCACAAGTAAAACTGGGTATCTTATTAGTACGACTGAATTCAGCAGCAACTTTACCGCCTCCATCTCGCATCAACGTATCGCATGTCACAAACAATGCGTTAAAAGGGTGTGACTGTAATTGTTGTGTTAATTGAACATTAATATCATTGATATCAATGGCTGGAATATCAACTACTGCTATATTTCGTCTACTCAACATTTCTTTGTATTCTAGATATTGAATTTCCGAATCAGGATCTCCTTTATGATGCACAAATCCCAGTGTTTTGGTGTAAGGGAAGACCACATCAAATCGAAAGAATTGCTCTGCGGGTGAAATATAATTTAAAGTTCCCACTACATTTGTTTTATAAGATGAGTCGGCATGAATGATGCCAGACTCAACTGGATAACTCACATCGGTGAATACAATTGGAATTCTGTCAGTCACCCCTTTTGCAACTAAAGTGCCTGGCGTTGTTAATGTGAAAATAATATCGACTTGATCACGGACAAAAGATTGAATAATTCTAATTTGATTTTCAGCGCTTGAGTTGGGATTTTCAATAATAAACTGAACATTTTTACCTTCTTTAAATCCAAATGAGGCTAATCCATCTTTAAATCCTTGCACAGCAGATTGAAGCTCCATATTGTTATTCCATTGCGAAATCCCTATCTTAAATAGAGATGGCGGCTTCTTATACCAAAAGAGATAATAAGCTGAGGCAATACTAGCAACAGCAAACAAACTATATGCCAACCCAATTAAAATAGAGCCTCTATGCCGCGTAACAATATTGGTAAGCGGAAATAATAAAACTTGATAATGTTTTTTGAAAAAAGAATTAAGCATCATCAAAAAAGGAATCATGACTATAATAAGGGGGATTCCAAAATCAACGATGAGAAACTTCCATTTTAACTTTTCGGCCTGCTCAACTTTCTCACTGACACTATTTTGCGTGTATCGATTCGAAAAACTATTCCAAGGCTCTAAACGCGCACCTGTTTTCTTATCATAATAATAAGCAAGCGTGTTATCTTGATATTTGATTAACCATCCTGAAATAGGCTCAATCCAAAGCTGCAGATTAACATCTGTTTTGATGCCGCGCTTATCGGGGACACCCGGTAAATTAGTGAGATTAGCTGTTTGATCCGCTTCATAATGCGCTTGATAATGATAAACTGTTAATCCATTTATTTCTTCTTTATTGACAAATTTCATTAAAGCAGGCGCGTCATAATTGATATGCCAATACTGAAAAGGTTTTTCTGAAGCATAATGCGGCGCAAATAAATACCCACTTCTTTCTTCTTCGCCAGCAACCACAACATGTTGTCCCGTGACTGGATTAATAAAATATAATCGTGCAACTGAAAAAATGGGTTTGTCACTTAGCTTGCGCACATTAAATAAATTTTTGATCACCAGATAAGAATGTTTTTTTGCTTCAACCTCAAAACTAAACGTTGTTTTGGAAATATGCTCGCCTTCAAATTTATTTGTCGTTTCATCATAAAAATTATCGAGAGATAAGATATTAGCTGAATATGAAAAATGATCAGGCATTTTTGTCAGAAGAGGCGCGATCCACAAAATCCATTCCGCCGCAAGAAGTAACGCAACTGCACTATAAACAACATAAGTCAGTCTCGACTGTCTCTGGATAGCGTGATGTCGTTTGAATCTATGAAACATGGTGTTATCCTAATAACACTTATAGACAATCGTAACAATTGATTGAAAATTTTTCTACTGATATGTTACGCTTCTTAAGTCAGATAAGTCTTTTGGAACTGATACGGAGCAAGCATGGCACAAGCAGAAGCGCAATTTCGTATACTATTCGTCGAAGACGATGAAGTCGACATCCAAAGCGTTCAACGTGAAATTAAGAAATTCCATATCCCCATCGATCTTTATTTTGCTAAAAATGGCATTGAGGCACTCAATAAACTCTATGGTAAAAATGATGAAGATAAACTGCCTACGCCACACCTGATTCTTGTTGACATCAACATGCCTAAAATGGGTGGTATTGAATTCCTACAAAAGCTGCAGGTTGATCCTGAATTTAAACATATCACAGCTTATTTTTTAACAACGGCTTATACGACGCACGATAAGCTCGCAACAAAAGGCTTACGTGTCGCGGGTCATATTATCAAACCACTGCAATATGACGACTTATTACGAATCTATTATTCTTTGATAGGCAGAGCTCCACAGTAATTCCCGCCCTGTGACATTTTCCAATCGCATGATTTTTTGTTACCATGCACCGTTATTTTTTTCATGCGTTCCAAAGAGAGTGATAGAGCCAGATATGAATAAGTTTACATTAACTTTTTTATCGTTAACCTTGATGAGCGCAATCAATATCACTGCACGCGCCGATGCCGCACAGAATCACTCAGACATAACGCCGGCAATCACAGCACTTTCTCACTGGTACGATAGAATTACCGTGAGCGGCGAAGTGGATGTCACGGGATTTGCTTCTGATCATACACCAACAACTATTGGCGTCATTCCAAGCAATATTGGCAAGAGCCCACAAGCTAACGATTTGAGCGTGACATTTGCAAATTTAACAGCAACCGCCAAACTCAACGACTGGATAAAACCGTTGTTAGCCATTTCATATCAACAAACTGCTCCCAGTTTTATTCGGAGTCCTGACGGAGGTGGCGACTCACTGTTTGTTGATCAAGTTTATGTGACGTTAGCCAATCCAGAACGCACGCCTATCTTTCTTAAAGTGGGACGACAATTTCTCGATTTTGGTGGACTGGATTTCTCATCTTATCTCGAAAGCACAACACAACTATTATCATTTATGCGCCAAACAACTGCAGTACTCGGCGTTGATTGGAAAGGATTCACTGGCTCGCTCTATGTTTTTCGTGGTCTCAATACGGTAGGCGAACCTAATACAACTAATACAAACAATTTTGGCGCTGCGCTTGGTTTGCAAAAGAAAGATGAAAAATTTGGATATAACATAGGCGCTGGATATCTCAGCAATATTGTCAGTGGACTGTATGCGAGCTCAACTGTTGCAAATGGCAGCCCACTTAATCATGGCTATTATCATCATGCCATTTCTGCGATAGATCTTCATCTTATTGCTAACTGGAATGCATTCGATGCCAGCGTGAAATATATTGCTGCATTAAAACCTTTTTCTGTATTAGACGTTCCTTTCACCACAAACGGTGGCGCTACTTTTAGCGGTGCAAAACCAGCAGCGTGGGGTTTGAATGCGGGCATTAAATTCAGTGTGATGAATTACAAAACTCGATTTGGCTTGGGTTATCAAGGATCGAGTGAATCCGCCGCCCTTGGTAAAGCATCAGGCAGCGCTACCTATGCGACAGCAGGCGTTTATGGCACATCATTTGCTATCGGCATGCCCAGATCACGCTTCTATGCGAACTACGACATTACTTTAGTCAAATGGGCTGATCTTGGATTTGAGCTCGCTCACGACCAAGGATATAGCGTCAGCAATGGTGGCACAGGAAAAGGCGCAATAACAGGCGTAGTGGCCCTTATGACGCATATGAGTTAATCACCATGAAAATTTGGGTTGATGCAGATGCTTGTCCTACACTCATCAAAAACATCATCTTTCGCGCGGCCAATCGAACTAAAACGGTGACCACGTTAGTGGCTAATCAGTTGATAGCAACACCCCCTTCTTTATATATTAAAAAAATGTTAGTCCCTGGCGGCTTTGATGTGGCCGACCAAAAAATTGTTGCGCTGCTAGAAGCGGGCGATTTAGTCATAACCGCTGACATTCCTTTAGCGGCAGCTGTCATTGAAAAAGGCGGCACAGCATTGAATCCGCGCGGAGAATTATATACAAGTAACAACATCAATGAACGTCTTGCACTCAGAGACTTTAGCACACATTTACGTAGCAGCGGCGTTAACACTGGCGGCCCTAGTCAATACAGTCAACGTGATATTCAAACATTTGCAAATGCGCTAGATACCTATCTGACACTGCATAAAAAGGCTTAGCTGGGCACGTTTGCCGAACATATTAATGTAATCATATAGTTACCATGGTAGAGATATATTTCAGATCAGAACTATAATTAATCTTAGAGCATCTCTTTAATCACTCCCCCAATACATATAGGAAGACTATATGACAAAGATATTTCAATGGTGCAAAACTGAAATCGCTCACCTGATTCCTGCTATTATTTATTTTGCTATTTGCTTTAACCTTTTTCATTTTGCTCAAACGCTGTTAATGCAACCACAAGATATTCAGTACACAGGTTATGTGGGCGCAACATTAGGTGCAATTCTTGCGGGTAAAGTTATTCTGATTGCAGAAAACATTCCTTTTTTTAATGCATTTCCAAACAAGCCCATTTTATATAACATCACTTGGAAATTTTTTATTTACAGTATTTTTGTTTTGTTAGTGCAAATCATAGACCACGTCTTGAAACAACTTTATCACACAGGAAATTGCTATACCGCCTGCATCCGTCTTTTAGCAGACCTTAGCCAAAAAGAGTTTTGGGGAATACAAATGTTTGTGTTGATGTTTTTTTTGGTATTCATTGTGTTCACAGAATTGGCCCGTGTCATAGGCCAATCTAAAATGAAGGAAATATTTTTTGGATGGAAATGATCTTAACCATCCAGAACTTTCTCAGAAAATAATGGCGGATAAGCTTGCCACAGATGATTAGACCGCCCCATATTATAACCCACCGCAAATAATTTATTCATATACTCTTTATCAAATGCTGATTTGGGCTCAGCCGTAAATGATTGTGGAATATAAGCCAAATTATAATGAATGCCATCGCGTTGAGAGTACGCGTAAAGCCTAAATAAATCGCCAATACCTTGCGTTTTAACTAAAGTATCGATTGAGCGAACAGCAATATATTTCAGCTGTGGTTTGACATTTTCCCATTCCGGTGTGATTTTTAAATTACGAATGATATAAAGCGTACGATCACGCTTATGACCTTTCAAAACAGCGCCTGACTTTGTGAATGGCCTGAATGCATTTTCAAAAACCATGACCTGTGTTTCTACACCGCCATCAACATGCATTTCTTGATATTTTTTCCCTTGGACAACCACATCAAAGTATTGCGGCGGAAAAGTAGCTGGCAGAGAAGCAGACGCCAGCATGACTTTACGAAATAAGGCAAGCGCCTTTGGCGTACCGCGTGTCGCAATGGCGCCCATATCCCAAATCACTAAACGCTGCGCATCTAATTGCGTCGTGCCCATCCATAAGCGTCTACCCTTCCTGTGCTCAGCCGCAATTTTATTCATGACATTCATATCAATCATGCGTGCGATTAATTCTTCTAAAGGTTTTGTATCCGCCAATGAGGGAACCTGCTTAACATTAATAACAGATAAAAATATCGAAAAATAACTATTTTGCTTATAAATATCTTTGTCTGAGATCGTGGTATAAGCATCTTTCAAGCGCGCGTCATAAGCGGAGCCAAGAAAAGCAAAAGGTGCAATCAAAGAACCGGTACTAATGCCCGTGACCAATCTGAAACTAGGACGTTTACCCGATTTCGTCCACCCACATAAAACACCAGCACCAAAAGCACCATCTGATCCACCCCCTGATAACGCTAAGGCATTAATCTCAGGCTCCAAATGACCATGATAAGCTAACTCTTGTTTAACAGCCTGGCGCGCGCTCTTTTCTAGCACGGGACTGCGCACATCTCCCCACGCTCTCACATTCGGAAATCCTTCAACCTGTGCTTGATCTTCTAAATTCTCAGGCAACGCATGATACGTGTTGAGATTTGCGCAGCCTTGTAAAAAGAATGGCGAGAAAACAAGAAAACAAAAAAGAACAATTCGCATCGACTTCATGATAACAAATCCCAACACTTTACCATTCAAAAGGCCTACCAAAATAACAGAGTATCCATAACACGATTAAGTAAGCACATAGCAAAGATTGAAAGCCCGCAACTGCGCGCACCCATCCTTTACCTTTTAAAGTATATTCGCGCGCTTGTAAATGAGAAATCCAATTACCGACATTGATTTCTTTCCATCCTATACTAAACGTACTCAGCAAACTGAAAAATATTGCTAAACTCAGTAACCGGCATTGTTTTTCAAACCCGCATTGCTCTCTGCCTATAAAACGATTATTTAATAATTTACTGAAGAAAAATGGCAAACTCTCTACTCTTTTAATTTTATTCCAATGATAAAATCTTCTCGGCGCCCAGATAGACATTATTCCAGCGTGCTTACTTGCCTTGGAAAGTGCAACGCGATACGGAATAGAAAAAAACAAAATACTCATCAGTAAGATTTTTATCGGACGAATAGGATCCGCACCATAATCACAGGTCACATAAAAAAACACATAGCCTAATGCACTTTCTAGAGAATGCCACCCACCTCTTTCCCAGTCACTGATCATCTCATGATATTTAATGGTTGAAGTAATATAATGCTCCATTGCCCGCATGCCCAAAATCATATAAGCATTGCGTAATTCGGTTAAAGCAGCACGACTATTGTTAACATTTTGAAAATAAATATAACGAAGATTCTTAACGCTCAAAAATGAAATTAAATCAGGTAAGTTATTTAATTTAGGCTGATAAATCGCGTCCTTTAAATCGACATCCATCAAATTAGTATTTTTTAAAATGGCTTGATCCAAATTTGCAGAAATTAAAAATGCGCCTTCAAGATTAGCATCTTGCAAATTTGCATTACTTAGATCTGTATTTTTTAAATTTGCAAACCGTAAATCTGCGCCGTTCAATTTGGCATTCGTTAAATTAGCGCCTTCCAGATTCGCCACGCTTAAATCTGCTCCCTCTAAGTCTGCACCCCCTAAATTAGCATTCTTCAAATTGGCATATTTTAAACTCGCATTATGCAATTGACTATTTGATAAATTTGCTTGTTCAAGATCAGCATGTTCTAAATTACCATTTGATAAATTCGATGCTTGCAGAAATGCATGCCCTAAATTCGCGTAAGACAAATTACTGTTTTGTAACTCAGAAAAACTGATATCCGTTCTACACAGATTGATGCTATTTAATTGCAAATTTTTTAAATTCGCATGGGACAACGTGGCACCCCCTAAATTCAGCGGCAACCGCGCATGACTAGCAAGAATGGAAGACAGCCTAGCTTGATCTAGCACTTGGCCTTTATATTCACTATTGCAAAGAGACTCTTGCGCCAAACTGAGAGAGACCGGGCAAAACAAAATAAAAAACAGCATTAGCTTTTTTCGCCAAGCAGAAATAGTCACTGCATCCTCCCTGATTGCGCCATCTTTACTGATAGTATTATGTCTAATTGCCTGACTCAACTATTCTTTGCCACTTGGCGTCCAGAGATGTAACTATTTGAAATTATTGGTATTTGCAGTATGGAATTGACGCCTGAACGCCATTTCGGTATAATCTCAATTTATAAGCTGGTAATTATTAACAAAACGACGAGCAACGCAGCATGAATATTTCCCTCTCTCCAAGCAGCAATAGCAATGATACCAACTCATTGACTCTCGTATTTCGTCGTATTTCAGAACCCGAAAAATGGCGCAACGCAAAGCGCGATGCCGTATCTGCACTCTTAGCCAGAGATTTTAAAAAATTCGAAGATATTTTAGAAATGTTTCAACCTAGCATGCGTGAAATTTTGCGTGAGCTTGCTGTCAAAACAGCCAATCAAAAAGGGGCCAACATTAAACCCGCTATGATTGCACATATTGCGCCTGCGGTTCCTGCACCTATGGTTGAAAAAGCAAATCAGCCGCTTTCGTATACCACCGCACACGATCAAAAAACTGCGCCAGAACCTTACAAGCCTGCAAAAGCTTTTGGGTCGAGATAATACGTTTTCCCTCCCGTAACAATTTTTGCCACCTTATGGGGTGTAAATTTTCTGCATGAAACTTATGGGATTACTAAATTATCGGCCAGCAATTTAATGACCATGATATGGGTTGGAGTCGGACTTGGAGGTCCTATTTCTGGTATTTTATCTAATTTATTACAAAAGACATTATTACCTACCACCATCTACTCTCTAATTGGATTCATGTCGTCCGCTTTATTAGTCTCTAACCTTATACTATCGCAACACTTGCTATATCTAGCTTTGTTCTTAGTAGGCATGTCAAGCTCTTCACAAATTCTCATGTTTGGGTTTATTAACGATAAGCTTCCCTTTCAAAATACCTCATGAAAGAGAGCCTTGTTGATAGCAAAAAAGTTAACAAGAAAACTTTCCACTTTGAACGTAAAATGGCTAAATCTATTATTTAATAGGGAAAATACGTATGACGAATAACAAATCAAGCAAAACCTCTTGGTTGTTTATATGCATAGTGACAATGATGGGTATCCTAACATTGCTGCCTTCTGATATATACATACCAGCGCTACCTATGATGAAGGAAGACTTTGCAACATCAATAGAGAATATCCAGTTAACCTTAAGTTTTTTCTTTTTAGGAGCGGGCATATCTCAGCTTTTGGCCGGACCAATAATTGATTGTTTCAATAATAAAACTACTGTTCTTATAGCACTATTCACTTTTCTATTTGCTTCATCCATTGAAGCACTAATCGCATGTCGATTTGTACAAGCATTTAGTGCTGCCTTTGTTGTCGTTGCATCTCGCGCTGCATAAGACCAATATACCCTAGAGCCCATATAATTACCCTGCTATGGCTCCTCAAGTAACTTAGCCCTACACTGCATAACAATTTCTTCAATAGAGACCGACGGGCTTAGGCTTAAAATAAATTCAACAGTTTTAACAATATCGCTGGTTTGCGTCATATCTTCTCTTGGCATATTTACATCAGACGTCATCTCAGTAGCCACTAAGTTAGGGCAAATCGCTGTTACGTAAATTCCTTAATGAGATAACTCTTTATAATAGGATTGGTTCAGCCCCATGAGCCCAAATTTAGATGCAGAATACCCACCAAGCATCTTCTTTGCCACCTTACCGGATCTCGATGAAACATTGATAATTCTGCCAGATTTTCTTGCTTTCATGTACTTTGCAAAAGTTTGCGTACAATTGAATGGCCCTATCAAATTAGCATTAATCATCTTTAAAAATTCATCATGCGCAAGTTCAGAAGTGCCACGCTTTACATATCCAGCATTATTACATAGCAAATCAACATGGCCTGCGCTTGCAACAAAATGATCAATGCTCTTTTGCACCTCGACTAAATCACTGACATCTAACGCAGCTATAGAAGGCGCGGATTTTAAGCCTGGATTTTCCTTTTGTATTTTCTCTGCAGCAAGCTTTAGATTGTCAAGATTCCTTGAAATCAAAAGTAATTGATAGTTTAAGCTCGCAAGATATGATGCAATAGCATAACCAATTCCTTGGCTGGCCCCGGTAACAACAGCCACTAAAGAAGATTCATTTTGCATTTTTGATTACCCTGTAAAATAGCCAGACTCATTGCTGATGATTATTCAGAAAATGCAGATCAATAAACATCATTGAGTTTTCTGCCAGCCTATTATCCTCACCTAGCATGATTTCACGCAGAATTAGTTCTTCAGGGCTAACTTCTGTCACAGCAACACCTTATTATTCTGTTATGTGTCGCTTAATGTAGTTGAAAGCTTTTACGATGATACTTACCTTCTTTGGCTTCACTGATGAATAGCCATTATCCGCCATTTGTTTACATAGCATACGACCACGCTGCAAGGCTGCTTGCGCATATGTATTTGGTACACTCTCATCAACTTGCTTGGCAAACGCTTCCGCGTCCTTACCTGAGAGTCTCCAAAAAGTCATTCTTAAAGCACTCTGACAAATCCAAAATCTTAACTAAATTCACGTGTAATTTTGGTGTAATCATGCCAAGAAAACCATAGCAAAATCGGGTAATCCATAGCATTCAATAGAACCACACCAAAACAAAAATCTATTTATAATTAACAAGCACGATAAACTAAATCTAACTCTCTAGCTGCTTTCACTTCATCTAAACGCTTAACAGGCAAAGTATGCGGTGCCGACCGCAACAAATCAGGATTGTCTTTTGCTTCTTGTAAAATCTGAACCATCGCATCAACAAACCTATCCAACACTTGTTTACTCTCAGTTTCAGTGGGTTCAATCAACAAACATTCAGGGACTAACAAAGGAAAATACATAGTCGGCGCATGGAATCCATAATCCAATAAACGCTTCGCCACATCGAGTGCTGTGATATGTAATTCTTTCGCTTCTTGTTTTAACGTAATAATAAATTCATGACTCGCACGACGCGTCGGATAAGCCGGTGTAAACCCAGCCGTTCTTAATTTTGCTAAAATATAATTTGCATTGAGTGTCGCAAATTCAGCAACACGATGCATACCTTGTTTACCCAACAAACGCGCATACATCAAGGCACGTAAAATAATACCACCATTGCCCATGAATGCAGACAATCGACCAATGGTATCAGGACAATCTTCTTCTGTTAACCAACGATACGTGCCACCTTGTTTTGTTACCATAGGTATAGGCAAGTAAGGCACTAAACGCTCACCCACAGCAACAGGACCGCCACCGGGGCCACCACCACCATGCGGCGTCGCAAATGTTTTATGTAAATTAATATGCATCACATCAAAACCCATATCGCCAGGACGCACTTTACCTAAAATCGCATTTAAATTTGCGCCGTCGTAATATAATAATCCACCGGCTTTATGCACGATCTCAGACATTTCTTTAATTTTTTGCTCGAACACGCCCAAGGTGGAAGGGTTAGTCAACATAATGCCTGCGGTTTGTGGGCCCACTGCTGCACGCAATGCTTCCATATTAATATTACCGTCGGCACCTGTTGGAATTTCTTTGACTTTATAACCACATTGCACTGCAGAAGCAGGATTAGTACCGTGCGCTGCATCAGGCACAATAATTTCATCACGCGCCACATCACCGCGAGCTTGGTGATACGCACGTATCATAGCAACACCAGCGAATTCACCTTGCGCACCCGCCATAGGCGTTAACGAAACACCTTTCATGCCCGTGACTGCTTTTAAAATTTCTTGTAACTCGTACGTACACGACATGAAACCCTGACTTTGACTATCCAAAGATAAAGGATGATGATTTAAAAATCCTTCAAGGAATGCCAGTCTATGCACACCTCGTGGATTGTATTTCATGGTGCATGAACCTAAAGGATAAAATTGTGTATCAATCGAAAAGTTTTTGCGTGACAAGCGTGTGTAATGTCGCACAACTTCTAATTCCGACACTTCCGGCAAGAGCGGTTCGTCTTGACGTAATAAGGCTTTGGGAATATCCATTTTTTGTGAAATCGCACGCGGATATTGCACGGTGGCAGAACGGTTTTTTTGGGATTGTTCGAAGATCAACATCTCACACTCCTTCAGCTTTAATCGTTACAGTTTTTTTTTCATTATGAGAAGCATGACTTGCGTGATTCAGCGCGAGTTTTAATTTTTCAACATACTCATTGATATCTTGGCTAGTCTTGGTTTCTGTCGCGCAGACGAGTAAACCATTTTCAATTTGGGGATAAGTCTTTTGTAGAGACAAACCACCTTGAATGCGATATTTCGCGAGCTCATCCAATACAGCATCCACTGGTTTTGGTAAACGCAAAACCATTTCGTGAAAGCTAGGGCCGGTAAATGCGACTTCAACGCCAGGGATTGTCTTAACCTTCTCACGCAACTCATGTGCAGCGTGGTAGCACGCTTCAGCAATACGCTTCAATCCTTTAGGCCCCATCAAACTCATATAAATTGTACTGGCTGTCACGAGCAAGCCTTGGTTGGTACAAATATTTGAAGTCGCTTTGGCACGACGAATATGTTGTTCACGCGCTTGCAGTGTTAACACAAATCCTTGCTTGCCATCAGTATCAACGGTGCGCCCAACGATGCGACCTGGCAATTGGCGAACAATGTCTTTTTTGCAGCATAAAAATCCATAATAAGGACCGCCAGATGCGAGTGGCACACCTAATGGCTGACCTTCACCACAAGCAATATCAGCGCCTGTTTGACCCCATTCTCCTGGTGCTTTAAGCAAAGACATGGCGAGCGGATTCACAACACCAATCACTAAAGCTTTTTGTTGATGCGCCCAATCTGTGAGCGCATCAACATCTTCTAATGCACCAAAAAAGTTTGGCTGTGGAATAACAAATGCAGCGGCTTCACCTGCCATTTTTTGTAAAATAGCTAAGGTTGTTGTTCCTGTTTTTGGATCAAATGGCACTTCAACAATTTCAATGCCTTGTTGTCCTACAATTGTTTTCACTACATGACGATAATGCGGATGCACGGTTTGCGGAATCAAAATACGTTGTGATTTTGTCTGACGGTTAGCGCGGACTGCCATTAAAATCGCTTCAGCTAATGCTGATGCGCCATCATAAAGCGATGCATTCGACACATCTAACGCCATGAGACTTGCCATCATGGTTTGATATTCATATAACAATTGCAACGTGCCCTGACTGGCTTCCGCTTGATAAGGTGTATACGCTGTTAAAAATTCTCCGCGACTCGTCACTTCCCAAACGGCAGCTGGAATATGATGTTCATAAGCCCCTGCACCAATAAAACATAAAGCACTCAAATCTTGTTCAGCACGCTCACGCATGAGTCGGGCTAATTCCATTTCTGTTAACCCTTCTGGTATGGCTGGTAATTCTTTGATGCGTAAATTGGCGGGGATTTCGTCAAACAAATCTTCTATCTTGGCGACACCGATCGTAGACAACATGTCTTTGATATCTTTCTCGGTGTGAGGGATAAATGGCATAATTTTTCCTTTCTCTATCGTTTCACTTTCTCTCTATGTCATTCCCGCGCAGGCGGGAATCCATTTTTCCAATTTCTCCAGCATTGCCTGTGCAAACTTAACAATGGATCCCCGCCTGCGCGGGGATGACAAACTAGACAAATTAATGCGCTTCTGACGCTACAACTTTCGAATATTCTTCTGGTGATAGCAGTTGGCTCATATCGTTATCGAATGGACGTATGCGCACTAACCAACCTTTTCCGTAAGGATCTTCATTAATTAATTGTGGATTATCGAGTAACAATTCATTGATTTCGACAATTTCACCTGAAATCGGGCAGTAAATATCAGCGGCCGCTTTAACAGATTCTACGACTGCGCATTCCTGACCTAATTCAAAACTGTTTTCTATTTCGGGTAACTCTACATACACTAAATCACCTAACATCGTCTGCGCATGGTCTGTAATACCAATTGTCACCATGTCATCATCCTGACGTACCCACTCATGGGTTTTAGAATATTTTAAAGCTTTAGGCACACTACTCATTTTCCCGCTCCATCACGTTACTAAATGTTTTTTTTCCCTGCCGCACAAAAGGCGGGCGTATGACTTGCGCTGACACAAATTTTCCGCGCATTTCTACTAGGCAGTGTTGCGCTGTGTCTGCCGGCACTCGCGCAAGCGCGATGCCTTTGCTGAGGGTTGGTGAAAAACTACCGCTGGTAATTTCTCCTTCGCCTATTCCTTCTACTTTCACTTTTTGATGATTGCGTAACACACCTTGGCCTTCTAAAACGAGACCAACTAATTTTTGTTTAACGCCGGATTTCTGTTGTTTTTCTAGTGCGGCTCTTCCGATAAATTGACGATCAGCCGGTTCAAAAGCAACAGTCCACGTCAGATTCGATTCTAATGGTGTGACTGTCTCATCCATGTCAGAACCATATAAATTTAAGCCCGCTTCTAGGCGCAACGTATCTCGCGCACCTAAACCACAAGGCTTGATTTCTGCTTTCAAAATAGACTGCCAACAGGTTGCGGCTTCTGTCGCGGGTAAAATCAGTTCAAACCCTTCTTCTCCGGTATAACCGGTTCGCGCAACAAAATAGTCACCGACTTGTATGGCATGGAATGGTTTTAAATTCAGAATGACTTCTGCGTCTTCTGCTTTCGGAAAGAGCGTGGGAATTTTGCTACGGATATTGGGCCCTTGGATCGCCAGCATCGCAAGGTCTGACCGCTCCGTCAGTTCAACTGCAAAGCCTGCGACTTGTTTTGACAACCAGGCT
>CAJCIZ010000203.1 GCA_903970525.1 Myxococcales bacterium
TGATGCGGCAGTTCTTGAATAAGACAACTCGCTTCTTTAGGGGCCAGCCATCTTATTCTTCTGGTATCTTCTTTTAGCATGCGAATCGGTGGCGCTCTATCAAGCCACTCCCATTCACGTTCTGCCTTACGTAAAATCGCACGTACAACTTCTAACATACGATTGACTGTTGCAGGTTTAACGCCCTCTTCTAACTTTTTCTCAGCAAGCCTATCAAGTAAATCACGAGTAATTTGGCTCAAGGTATATTTTTTGAGATGAGGGTCAATCCATCGCAAATGTGTCTTGTCATCCCCTAAACTACGTTTGTGCTGTGATTCTGCAAGCCAACGCATTACTGCTTCCATCCATGTCTTTTCAGGTTTCTCATTTAGCTTAGAAATTTTCCATAAATCAGCTTTGATCTTGTCGTGCAACCGCTGCGCTGCTACTTTGTCTGCAGTCCCAGCGCTTTGTTGTACTCTTTTTCCACCATGGCTGATTCTAATCCACCAGATGTTACCTCTTTTGCAGAGTGCCATATTGTCGTCCTCCTATTGCTTTCAACGACACCCCACGATGTTTTAGCGCCATTAGAATAAATCGATCTCAAATATTCGGCAAGGTCATCTTCTCTAAAACACCAACGCTTACCAGGCTTTGCACCTGGTATTTCTCCATTAGCCGCCTTCCTGCGTAATCCTGCTGGGGTCATCTTCAAAAAAGCAGCGGCTTCTTTAAGATCGAGGGTCTTCATACTATTTCCTGGACCTAAAATTTATTTTTGTTTGCACTGGCAATTTTGTTCTTCAATTAATTTATCAGGTACTATCTTTAATTCTTTAGGGGCCTCAATTCCAAGGCGAATACGCCCAGATTTATTTAGAATTTTGATTTTAATTCGACCGTCGATGGTGAAAGATTCACCTGCATTGCGGTTAAGTATGAGCATTGGCCATTCCTTCTTATTATGTCTTGTATTGATGTCTTTGTTGTTTTGGAGCAATGGATGACATGATACTATATGTATACATATAGTCAATACTTATTGTGCCATTAAAGAATGGTGCTTATAGCGGCATCCTAGCTAATCCGCCTTCATGACCGCAATGTTTATACCATGCGACCAGATCACTGTTAGAAATTCCTTCAAATGCAACCTTTGTACATTTTTTAAAATTTCTCGTTGTACGTGGCGCTAATTTCCGTAATGTATTTTTTACTTTTGACCACCTGTTTTCGATAGGATTCAAATCAGGTGAATAAGGCAGAAGAAAAATTATTTTTGCACCAGTCGATTCAATGGTTTCTTTAATTCTTGCCTGCAAATGAAACTTAACATTGTCCATGATAACAGCGTGTTTCGGTTTTAATTGGAGTTATGATCGAATCTTGTGTACGGGAGTAAATTGACGAATTAATTAGGCGGTGTATCCTCATTAACTGACAAAAGTTAATGGATAAATCCACAGAGGAACACCACCATGCGCAAAGATAATGTGATTGAGTTAAAAAAGCCAGAAACAATTAATGATTTATTGACTGAGGTACTACGATCGGGGGCTCGCCAGTTGCTAGCAGCAGCGGTAAATTTGGAAGTTAAGGAGTTTCTCGCCCAACATAATCGGGAGGATGAAACAGCGCGTTTTGTGCGAAACGGCTACCTCCCAGAGCGTGATATCCAAACAGGTATAGGCAACGTTGCAGTAGAAGTGCCGCGCATTCGTGATCGCACAAAAGGCAAAGACGGAATAAAGTTTGGCTCATCAGTGATACCAAAATACTTGCGTCGCAGCGGAAACATGAATGAACTTTTACCCTTGTTGTATTTAAAAGGGATATCTTCCAACGATTTTGTGGATGCACTTGCTCCCTTGGTTGGAGATGGTGCGAAGAACTTATCGCCAGGCGTTATTAGCCGTTTAAAAGCAGCTTGGGAAGATGAATATAAAGATTGGCATAAACGCGATTTAAGCCGTAAACGTTACGTGTATTTTTGGGCGGATGGAATTTACCTGCAAGCACGCATGGAAGACGCAGCAGAGTGTGTGTTAGTCATTGTTGGTGTAACAGAACAAGGCGAAAAAGAATTGCTTACGATTGAAGCTGGGCATCGTGAAAGCAAAGAATCATGGCTGTCTGTTTTGCAAGATTTAAAGAACCGTGGATTAAAAAAAGCGCCTAAATTAGCAGTGGGCGATGGTGCGCTAGGATTCTGGGGAGCATTAACCGAAGCTTACGGAAAAACGCGACATCAACGTTGTTGGTTTCATAAGATGGGCAATGTATTAGATAAGCTGCCAAAATCAATGCAAGCAAAAGCGAAATCAGAGCTGCAAGAAATTTGGATGTCGGCGACACGAGAAGCTGCTTATAAAGCATTTGATAATTTTGTAAAAATATATGAAGCAAAACATTTTAAAGCGACAGAATGCTTACTGAAAGACAAAGAAGAATTGTTAGCATTTTATGATTTTCCAGCGGAGCATTGGACGCATATACGAACGAGCAATCCAATTGAATCTACATTCGCAACAGTGCGTCATCGCACATATAAAGCAAAAGGATGTTTTTCACGCACAACGATTTTAACGATGGTATTTAAACTGTGTGAGAGCGCACAGAAACGTTGGAATCGTTTGAGAGGCTTCAATTATTTGGCGGACGTTATTTGTGATGTGAAATTTACTAATGGCATACGACAGATAGAGGAAAATGGTTCAGTGAATGAGAGGGTTGCCGCCTAATGAAAAATTTTCGTACCCAACATTTGACTGTAACTC
>CAJCIZ010000204.1 GCA_903970525.1 Myxococcales bacterium
TCCATTATGGCTCGGGATTGAAACAAGGTTGATTCTTATTGCTTTAGCCTTTCCCAGAAGTCGGATATATGACTGCAACTCACAACCCTTACCCGTTAATATAAATTCTACTTGCATCAACGGGCGAGTCCATATATGACACATATCTTTACTCCGTCACAAACTCTCTTACCAACTGACTCTTACGCCCATGTCTCTGCAGCGCTAACTCAATCAAATGCGTTAACAACTCAGTATAACTGATCCCAGACGCCACCAGTAATTTAGGATACATACTGATTTGCGTAAAACCAGGAATCGTATTTACTTCATTGAAATAAATTTCATTCGTGTTTCTTTCCAAGAACAAATCAACGCGCGCCATGCCTTCACAATCTAAGGCATTAAAAACTGTTTTCGCCATAGCTTTAATTTTTTCTTTTAATGCATCCGATATCGGCGCTGGAATAATAATCGCCGCACCATTTTCATCTAAATATTTTGACGCGTAAGAATAAAATTCATGGCCATTTTGCGGACGTATTTCACCGGGCACACTGACAATAGGATCGGCACCATGATCTAAAGACTCTAACACAGACACTTCAATTTCAATCGCATCAATGCCTTGTTCTACAATCACTTTAGTATCAAATCGGAAAGCTTCTTCAATGGCAGAGACTAAGGCTTGTGTATCTTTCACCTTGTTTACGCCAATACTAGAGCCCGTATTCACTGGCTTGACGAACACAGGATATGTTAATTGTGATTCAACTTGCTGACAGAATTGCTTGGGATTTTTTTTCCATTCACCATGCTTGACTACAACATAAGCTGGAACATTCACGCCCGCGGCTTTCACTAAGCGCTTAGAAATATCTTTATCCATGCCAACAGCCGAAGATAAAACACCACATCCCACATAGGGAATATCTGCAATTTCTAACAACCCTTGCACCGTACCATCTTCACATAACGGGCCATGTATCACTGGAAAAATCACATCAAACAAACGACCCGTTTTACTGATTTGTGAATTTATTTTATCTTGCTTAACCGGTTGTGAACCGATAAGACTAGGTGTAAATAACATCCTGTCTGAATCTTGCTGCAGCTGCACTGTTTCTGTTTTTTCTAATTTCGCAACATCTTCACCCAAAAACCAAGACCCTTGTTTATCAATTCCAATCGGTATGACATCAAAACGCGATCTGTCTAAATTTTGTATAACGTTTGTTGCAGAGCGCAGTGAAACTTCATGTTCACTAGAACGGCCACCAAATAGCACCGCAACGCGAATTTTTCCATGGTCATTTTTTTTACTGCTCATGCCGTCCTCATATTAATCACTAGAATGACTGATTATTTATCAGATGTTTAACGATGTGAACATGGTAGCAACTCAATTCCTTGTATGCAAAACTTAGTTTTACTTCTTTTAAAAATTGACAATTCTAAACTTTATGACTAATAATAGGCCACTCAGTGGTTGGATGTACACATTTTTTGATCACATGGATACCGCAATGGCATCCTTCTTGTTATTATCATTAACCAACGCGGTACATGACTTATGAAAAAACTGTTTTCTACATTATTTATGTTTTCTCTTTTAGGCTTGGTCGGCTGGACGCCTTTTTCATTTCTATTGGCAGGATCTGTGACAGCAGAACAAGGGACACCAGACTGGATGAACCAAGAAATGCGCTCGATTGAAGCGCAAGCAGATAAC
Organism: Myxococcales bacterium; assembly: GCA_903970525.1. Classification (GTDB taxonomy): domain Bacteria; phylum Pseudomonadota; class Gammaproteobacteria; order DSM-16500; family DSM-16500; genus UBA5158. Next base: position 1,712 of record CAJCIZ010000204.1, read on the forward strand.
ATTGATCAAAATGTTTTAAAACTCAGTTTGCTCGCATATAATCACGCACGTGAAAGAGGGATTGATTCAAAAGGGCTATTGACGATTATTGATTTCTCCAAGCCTTCGACTGAACGTAGACTCTGGGTTGTGGATTTGATTAAAAGTCGCGTGTTATTTAACACATGGGTTTCACACGGAAAAAATAGCGGACAATTAATGGCAACCTCTTTTTCTAATCAGCCAGGCAGTTTAAAATCCAGCATCGGTGTATTTGTCACAGAAGAACCTTACACTGGCGGACTCGGCTATGCTCTACGCATCAGAGGATTAGAACGCGGTATCAATGATAATGCGTACCGTCGTAGCATAGTTGTTCATGGGGCGTGGTATGCAGATCCTAGCATTATCACTCAATACGGCGAGATTGGTCGCAGCTGGGGTTGTCCTGCTGTCAAACCTGATTTGGTCAGACCCATAGTAAATACTATTAAAGATAATACACTGATCGTGGCATACTATCCCGACCAAAATTGGTTGAGTCACTCACGATTTTTAGCAGGCTAATTGCATAAGGCAACTGGTAATGAGTCACACGAAATTTTTTATCAAAACATGTGCTGTATTTAGCATTCTTTTTTTCATACTTGCGAAATCTGCGTTTGCGACCACCTATACTTTGCCTACTGGCAATAATCATCTGATTGGTCAAACCAAATCGATTCCCGCAGTTGTCGGTGATAACTTAGTTGCAATTGCAGCACGTTACGGCGTGGGGATGAATAGTATTTTAGCGGCCAATCCTGATTTAGGTGCAACAACACCTATTATTGAAGGCAGAGAAATTAAAATTCCTACGCTGCATCTTTTACCGCAATTACCTTATCGCGGCATCGTGATTAATCTTTCTGAAATGCGACTGTATTATTATCCTGATAATGGTCGAGTGATGACTTATCCGATTGGTATTGGGCGTGTCGGAAAAACCATTCCAATTGCACATACTGCAGTCGTTCGCAAAGTCGTCAATCCCGTTTGGATTCCACCTGAAGATATTCGCGCCTTTGACAAACAAGAACTCGGTGTAGACTTACCTAAAGTCATGCCAGCAGGACCTGACAATCCATTAGGGCCTTTTGCCATTTATTTAAGAATTCCAACGTATTTAATTCACAGCACCATTTATCCTGACAGCATAGGCAGACGCGAAAGTTTTGGCTGCATTCGCATGCACGAAGAAGACATCAAAGATTTCTTCCCTTCCGTTAAATCTGGCATCCCTGTCACAATTGTTGATATGCCCACAAAAGTCGGTTGGAACAATGGTCACTTATATCTTGAAACCTACCCACCGCTTGAAGAACATAGCAATGAAACCTATGCGAAATTCGACGGCGTCATCAATGATCTCGCGCAAGCAACAGATACCAATACATTTGTGGATTGGCAATTAGTGGCTTATCTTGGCGAAATACGTGATGGCGTGCCGCATGATATTGGGTTTAAGCTTTAGACCCATACTGCACTTTGTATTGTTCAAGCTGCGCTAACGCTTGTTCTTGTTCTGTATCTTTAGGCAATTTAGAAACGTACTGGATAAGATCATCTCTGTTAATAATACTGATAACGGGTATATCGAACTCTCGTTCAACTTCTTGAATTGCGGACTCTTGAGATTTCTGTCCGACTTCTTGACGATTCAATGCGATCACAATGCCGACCAGTGTGCCGCCTTCTTGGCTAATGATTTTTGCAGCTTCTCTGATGGCAGTGCCTGCTGTAATCACATCATCTGTAAGCAATACACGTTTACCTTTTAAAGCGCTTCCTACAATTAATCCACCTTCACCATGATCTTTTGGCTCTTTGCGATTAAAGCTGACGGGGAACGTGAGATGATATTTTTGTTGTAACGCAATACTGGCACACGTTGCAATTTGAATCCCTTTATATGCAGGCCCAAAAATCACATCGAATTCAACTGGAAATTGTTCTTTGATCGCATACGCATAAAAAACACCTAATTCCGAGAATGCCTCGCCATCAATAAACATGCCCGCATTAAAAAAATAAGGACTTTGTCGACCAGATTTTAAGGTAAAACTTCCAAAACGCAGTGCGCCGTTTTTTAGCGCGAATTTGATAAAAGCTTCTTGGTAGGGCTTCATATGCAGAGGAACTCCGTTCAGGCTTAAAGTGAATGAGACTGTAAAATATCTACCATCAAGAGGTCAAGCCAAAGCAGCTTGGGTAAACAATGATAAATTAGCAAACAGTTTTAAGTTAACTTATTGATTATATGTTAATTTTGGACAATTTTATATTTTTAGGAAAAATTTAACATTTTATTGAAAATATTATAGCTATTTCAAAAACTTCTGTTATTATTCAGCGCAGCACAATAATAATAACTATTATAATGATGTGGCCAAAACAAATCAGTTGTGCTAAAATTTGCCACAATTTGAAAAAACAAAACGAGGATTTCCATGGCTAATGTTAGATTTGATGGGACAGAACCCACTTTTGCTCCGATACCGCTCATCGTACCAGAGGGATATAAAACCATAGAAGATCACTATAATGACGCTTTACCTCTGGTCTTCAAAGATGAAGAGGGCAATTTTCAATCTTCAATATTCACCGATCTGAAAGCAGTCACTTTCTATCCTAACCTAAATACGAAAGCGGATAACAAATACGAGAAAGAATCGATAGAAGAACACGTATTCCCCCTATCTGACATTGTTAAACTTGCAGAACAAGGTTTTTTTCACAGCATGTGTGAGTTAAGAGCTGTGCTCAGTGTTGATATGTCGATGTGGATAGCACATGAAGGCCTTCCCGAGTGGAATGTACCTCCGCATTGCGTCATGTCTAGAGTTAAAAAACGAGCTCCCCTCAAGACACCAGACAGCCAAGGTGCAGAGGTGAAACACACAACTATAAATCCAGCTGTCATGCATCTTGAAACAGCTTCAAACTCTAGCACGTCAGAAATACCACAAGACAATGATACAGTGATGAAAACTGCTAGCGCTAGTTCAAGCTTAGTTGATAATTTAAAACCCTCAACTTCTAAGACTGCACCCACAGTACAATTAGGTGAACTTGAAGTAAATCATTATGCATTTAATGGCGTGAACTTTAGCGTTAACGTCATTAATAATACCGAACACAAAAGCGAAGAAAATGCTTCAACAAAAATTCCAGTCGAACAAGTAGAAGTGACTCTCATTAAAAACCGCTCAGGCGGCTTTCGATCGAAATTTAATGATTTACAATTATTCCTGATCCATCTGTACGAAAGAATGGAAGCAAACCCACGCTTTACTTTCGCGGACAAAGTCATTTTTGAAATGCTAGATATTGAAGAGATTCCACAAACTTCAGAAACGCACAAACTTTCAAAAAATGCGGATGTTGGCAAAGGTATTTTTTATGAATCTCCTAAAAAATACTTTTATTGCAACAAAGCTGACTTAATCGAATACATCGATGTACAGCGTAAAAAATATCGCGCGCCCGGCGGTATTTTAGCGGCCGACAAGCTAGAGATTTATAAAAATACTCAGGCACCTGCGCAATTCACAGTCATAGATAATTCTGAAAAACGTAAGCGCGCACTAGAATATTCTAAACAATTTAAGTTCGATCAAGCTATCAGTTACATGCCTAGAGCACCACAGCCTCGCAGCGCAACGTCTGTTAAGAAGAATATATCTTTGCTATCGGCTTTTTCTAGCACAGAACTGCGCACGGGAAACAAAACCGACAATGCTTCTCCTAATAAGAGAAACATAGATGAAGCGCTGTCTCCACCCGCGCCTCTGAGTATTTTATTTTCCCCAAAAATCGTAAACAACAGCGACATACCAGGCACACCCTTAACAGGAACTGAAGCTGAACTCTCTCCGTTGTCAAATAAAAAATTCAAGCAGGAGCCTGCTATGTCGTGGACGCCTGTTACACCTAGGAAATTTTCATCATTCACAGCAAATTTATTCAGTTCTAATGCATCTTTAATAACTGCTTCACCGGGAGCGCCACCTTCACCACTCACTGCGCTTAGCCCAAGCTCTTCCTCTTCCTCTCCTGCTGTAACAACGTCGACGCCTTTAGCGACTAATCCATTTGCATTAGGCATGCAATTTAATTCGAGCAGAAATCATATTGCTAAAAAACTCGAGATAAGCAACGCAATGAAGACTGTCTTAGAGGAACAAGCGCATAAAGTGAATGATTCAAATCAACGCAGAGAGCTTTTCAGGAACGCGATGAATAACATTGATGGCAATAGCAGTCCTACCAGCAGTTTGCGATCGCCTTCTAAACCTGTAAAATAATTCTCAAAGTGCAGGCACAAGCTTTGCTTGTGCGCTGCATAGAATTATTGAGGCACTCTACATAAGCCATTATTCATGCGCTTCTGAGCTTCCGCGATATCTTTTGCTTCGCCATCTGCGATCCCTTGATCGCTTTTGTCAAGATGATCTTTCAAGATATTCCATAGAATCTCATCAGGAACATCCACTGTTACAATCAAATGATCAAATATTTTTGAATAAATGGGTTGTCTATCTTTTTTGAGGGCATACTCTTGATATTTTTTTAAAGCCATTCGCAAATAGCTTATTTTATTGTTTTGTTTTTCTTGAGAAAGAACTCGTTCTTGATACGCTAGGATTAGGGTAACAGCAGCATCATCCATATAACCATCTGCGCTTTCAGCCGCAGCAAAAGTTGCCCTAATTTCATTCGGTAAAAATGAAAAAAGATTCCTTTCTCCTGTCATGCACTCTCATCCTTATTATTACTGCGCACATGCTATCAGTTCTAAATTTTTGATTCAAATACATTTTGAAATTTATCTGTGAATATTTTTTAAAGAAAATTTGTACCATAAGATAACGGCGGAATGTTTAAGTGTTTTGCTATGGTTTGTCCGATATCTGCAAACGTTTTACGCTTGCCTATGGACGCTGGTTTAACTGAAGAACCAAACGCTAACACCGGAATATGTTCACGCGTATGATCTGTCCCGCGCCAAGTGGGATCACAACCATGATCTGCTGTGATAATAGCAAGATCATCTGGGCGCATTATTTTTTCTAATTCAGGTAAGCGCTTATCTAAATCTTCCAAGGCTTTTGCATAACCAACGACATCACGTCTGTGTCCATACACCATATCAAAATCCACTAAATTCACAAACACCAAGCTTCCATCCGGTGCTGTTTTCACGGCTTGCAAAAACACATCGAACAATGCCATGTTGCCATAGGCTTTCAGGGTTTTTGTAATGCCACGGTGCGCGTAAATATCAGCGACTTTACCAATTGCTATCACTTCACGATGCGCTGCGACCAAGTCATCCAACAAAGTGTGTGCAGGCGGCGGTATAGAGTAATCGCGTCGATTGCCGGTGCGAAAATAGTTTCCGGGTTCGCCTAAAAACGGCCGTGCAATTACACGACCAATATTATATTCATTCACTAATTCACGCGCGATGAGACAGATTTCATTAAGACGATCCAACCCAAAACTTTTTTCATGTGCGGCGATTTGAAAAACACTGTCACCCGACGTATACGCAATCGGCATACCTGTTCTTTGATGTTCTTCACCTAGCTCTGCCATGATTTCTGTTCCAGAAGCATGTTTATTACCTAAAATGCCTGGGAGTTTTGCACGCCGAACAAATTCAGCAACGAGTTTTGGCGGAAAGCTAGGATAAGTCGGCGGAAAATATCCCCACTCAAATAACACAGGCACGCCAGCAATTTCCCAGTGACCGCTAGGCGTATCTTTGCCATGGCTTTGTTCAACTGCACAGCCGTAAGCGCCTGTGATCTCAACATCGCTAGGCAAGCTTGCAATAAAGCTGCCTTGACTGATCTCAGCTGCGCCATTTAATCCTAAGCGGATTAAATTCGGAATGTGTAAAACACCTTGTCGCACAGAATCTTTATCCGCTTTGCCTGCGGCGCAATATTCAGCGATATGTCGCAAGGTATCTGCGCCTGTATCGCCATATTGCACAGCATCTTCACTGTAGCCTATCCCAAATGAATCAAGCAAAATAATCAATGCGCGTGGCATAACATCCTCACACTTGTGCTTCACAATAGGTTTCACGTATCCGCATTGCAATGAATAAGCCTACGAGAAACGCAATCGGCATAATCCACATCGCCGTATTGAAGTCGTGGACAGAATAAATCGGCGTATTGTTGAATACCGTTTTATCCCAACTGCGTTCCAGCAACCACCCAAACAAGGGATCAAATATCATGCCGCTACCCATGATAGTCAATGAAGCAACACTAACAGCTGTGCCTGTGAGCGCAATGGGATTTAATTCAGCAATCGTTGGATAAGATAAAACTTGTGAGCTCGTGACAAAACCAATCAAGAAAAACAAAATAATCAGTGAGGTCAGAGATAAATTAGGCACATACATCAGTATCAAAATTACAACTAACGATACAATAGCACCTAATATCATGGGCAGTCGGCGTCTACCAATATGATCTGAAAACCATCCAAAACCCAAAGAGCCAAAAATAACGCCTATGAAAAATACACTGGTCGCATAAGAAGCCTGTACATCTGTGACGTGATGAACTTGCACTAAGTAACGCAAACCCCATAAACCGCCTAACAAAAAGACTGGCAGATTTAATAACGCCGTGTAAATCCCACAAAACCAATTATAACGATTGAGCAACACTGTTTTGATGCAACGTAACAAGCCTAATTGACGCAAATGGGCTTTTTCTGCCGTCGCATCTTGTTCGGTATGCGCAGGTCTATCTTGCACGATAAAAAAGATGGCGAAAATAATCATAACACCAAAAACACCATTGGTAAGAACCGCATGCCGCCAGCCTACCCATTTGGATAAGAGCACCATAGGACTCTGCGCGACAAAACCTCCTATCATTGCCATCGTCACGACTACACCCGTCACTAATGCCATACGACTGGGTGGAAACCAGCGTGAAGCGAGTCGAATGCAACTTAATAAACAGAATGACGCGCCGAGACCAACACAATATCGTGCAGCGCCCGCAACTTTGACACTCTCTGCTTGTGAAAAAACGAAAGTAGAGGTTGTGCAAATAGTCATGGCAATCATTATGAGTTTTTTTGTGGAATAGCGATCTAATAAATTTCCTGCTGGAAAAAGAAAGGTGACAGTCCCCCAGAAATACATAGAAATCATCCACCCTAACCCTGCTGCATCCAAGTTAAACGCTTGCATAAGTTGCGGGTTGATTGCATTAGGCATGTTGAGATTGATAAATTCGTAGAAAAAGAACAAGGATGCAGTGAGGATGGTGATCCAAGCTTTGGCTGGATTTGTTGTTCGTTTTGTAGGGTGCATTTTTTCTCCTTATTTATCCTGCCAACACCCGACTTGTCCCAATGCGAAACGTGTGCGGTGTTACCCAATCTTTACCCATCGTACGATTTGCTAACTCAATATATTGTTGTGCTTGTGCTAGTGTCCGGATACCGCCCGATACTTTTAATCCAACTACACGCTTTGCATTTCTGATTGCTCCTAACATCAATTCAGCTGATTCTAGCGTTGCACCGATCTCAATTTTTCCCGTCGAGGTTTTAATAAAATCCGCGCCTGCTTCTATTACATCCTGCGCTGCGGTTTTGATTAACCCTGGCGTTTGCAACGCCCCTGTCTCCAGAATCACTTTCAACAACACTGACTCGCCGCACGTCTTCTTACAGTGCCGCACAAAATCTTTTGCCTCTTCTCTCTCTCCCGCCATCCATTTTTCGTAAGGAAAAACAGCGTCAATTTCATTCGCACCCTCGGCTATCGCCTGCCGAATACTCTGCTGTACTGCCTGCAATGTCTCTGTTCCTTGCGGAAAATTAGCGACCACTGCGATGTTGATACTTTTATTTTTTAAAGCATGGACGGCTGTCTTAATGAACCGCGGATAAATACAAAACGCTGCCACCCGTCCTTCTTGCGTCACAGCTTTTCCGCATAACGCTTCAATACTCGCCTCTGAATCTGTCGCATTTAAACTTGTTAAATCGATCAATGAAAAAATACGCGCTTTTTCATTAAACACGATTAGGCCCAATGTCTTTGATGAAATTTGCAATGAGCTTTGACATTTTAAGCGACGCTAATTTGCCTTGTTCTACCGTTGCTTCATGTGACAAAACTTCCTTGGACAAGCCTTCTGCTAAGTTCGTAATCGCAGCCACCCCCAACACACGCATATCGCAATGTCTTGCTACAATCACCTCAGGCACCACAGACATGCCAACCGCGTCCGCGCCTAAGGTGCGAAACGCTCTAATTTCTGCAGCTGTTTCATAAGATGGGCCTAATAAAGAAAGATACACACCTTGCTTTAAGGAAATTTGCAAACGACTACCCACTGCTTTAAATGTATCGATTAAACCCGGATTATAAGCTTCTCTCATGCTCAAAAATCGTGGTCCTATGGATTCATCATTGGGGCCGACTAATGGATTAATCGGCATAAAATTGAGGTGATCATTAATCACCATGATATCGCCTGGAACCATATCTTCACGTAATGAACCTGCCGCACCTGTCACAATCAAAGTATGCACACCCAGTTGCTTGACGATTCTTATTAAGGTGCGCACTGTTTCGAAAGGCGTGCCTTCATAAAGATGCAATCGTCCTTTCAAGCACAACACAGGCACTTGTTGAAGCGTACCCATTACTAACAAAGAAGCATGGCCAAAGACAGAACCCGTTTCAATACCAAACGCTTGGAAAGGAATCGCGACAGGATTTTCGATTTGTTCTGCAACAGAGGCTAATCCAGAGCCTAAAATAATGCCCACTTTAGGCAAAAAATTGTGTGTATGTTTGTGAATAATGCTGACAGCTTCGTCAATTGAGTGAGCCATGATTCTCTCCTTGATTCATCGCAAAATAAGGCTTTGTTTAACCAAAGCTGAGTCGTAACAAATAAAAAAACAAAGTGGCTAAACCCGCCGCCGCTGGAATCGTAATAATCCAAGACATAAAAATATTTCGTATCACAGTTAAATTCAATGCATCGATACCACGCGCGAGCCCAACACCAAAAACCGCACCCACTAAGGTTTGTGTCGCAGAAACTGGAATGCCTGTGCTTGTTGAAACAACAACAGTGCTCGCAGCTGCAAGTGTTGCTGCAAATGCGCGGCTCGGTGTGAGTGTAGTGATGGCGCTGCCGACGGTCTCTATCACTTTTCGGCCATACATGATCAAACCAATGATCACACCAAAACTACCACCTAAAAGAATGCCATATAATAACAAACCATCATGCATCGCTTGGCCTTTGACAACCACGCTAATGATCCCTGCGATAGGACCCACAGCAATTGCCACATCGTTTGAACCATGCGCAAATACCATAGCGCAAGCCGTGAAAGCCATCAACACGCTAAACATAGCTTCAATATAATGAAACTGCGTATGTCGGTTTAATTTGAATTTTAATTTTAAGCGAATTTTTTTAATGGTATGCATTCCTAGGAACAACACGCCAAATGCTGTGAGCAAGACCACGCCGCTGCGTTGCCAAAAATTTAAATGAATATTGAAATGTTGCAAGCCTTTCAGCGCCGTCATAAATGACAAAACAATACCCACTAAAAACAAATAAAATGGCACATAGCGTTCGGCTGCTTCTAAGGGATGTTCTGCACCTAGTATGGATCGACGGATAGAAATAAATAAGAGAAAAGCCAAGACACCGGCAATGCCAGGCGAACTGAACCAACTGATGGCAATATAACTGACTTCATGCCAGCGCACAGCATTTAAGCCCAGCATAATGGCGCCCACACCAACGAGCGCACCGACAATTGCATTGGTGATAGAAACAGGCATCCCTAAAAAGCTAGCCATCGTCATCCACACTGCGCCTGCCATTAACACAGACAACATGCCATAAATAAAAAGTTGTGGCGTTTGTTGCAAAACCTCTGGATCAAGAATGCGGCCGCGAATTGTATCGGTCACGCCGCTACCGCCTAATAACGCACCTGCAATTTCAAACACAATCGCAATAGCCAATGCCTGTTTGACAGTCACTGCTTTTGAGCCCATGGTGGTGCTCATGATATTTGCGAGATCGTTTGCGCCTATGCCCCACGTCATCCATAAACCGACACAGCAAGCTAGCACGACATAAATCAGTCCATATTCCATAGTGTATGCTATCTCATCTCGCTAATAATATTTGCAATCTATCCCCAATATCGCGCGCACCATCCGCTAGGCCGCCTGTCCATTCAATAATTTTATACAGAAAAATCACATGCACTGGCGGCAAGGTGTTTTCTAAACCAAACAACACTTGTCGCAAATGAATCTGCTTTTCATCGGTTTCATTTTCAATGTGAGAAAGTTTGAGAATCATACCCTCAACTAATTTCACTTCATTACCACTAAATCCTGTTTCTAGCAATTCATCTAGTTCATGAATCGCTGTGTTTGCTTGATTCGAAGCATCAATAGAACGCTGCAGGAAATCCATGAAGGCTGAGCGCATTTGCTCCGGGATAACCATTTGACGTCCCAACACAACACCCGCAATATCTTCCGCGCGATTAGCAAGACGATCTTGTACGTTTAACAAATCCAGCAAATCACTACGCGAAACAGGCATGAACAAGCCTTTAGGCAAGTGCACGCGTAAATCACGCTTTAAGTCATCCGCTTCGTGTTCTAGCTGCGCGATTGCATTTTGTAAAATCTCAACGCTAGGCCAATCTTGTTTCAGCACTGCCTCAAAAAAAGGATAGAGATGCTTAACACATGAATGCACTTTTGACATGTGTTCTTCCAATGGCCGTATCGGCGAACGGCCAAACATATTCAGAAAAGGGGTTGTTGGCATGGCGTTTACTTCGCACTCATCAAGGCTTTCGCAACATCTAGCATACGATTCGAGAATCCCCATTCATTGTCATACCAAGACAAGACTTTGACGAGATTGCCTATCACCTTTGTTTGACCGACATCAAAAATGGAAGAAGCCGGATTATGATTGAAATCCACAGACACTAATGGCAGATCATTAATTTCAAGTATGCCTTTTAACGGACCGTTCGCAGCATCGCGCATGATTTGATTCACTTCTTCAACTGAGGTATCGCGCTTGGTTGTAAACGTAAAATCAACAACTGACACATTGATCGTTGGCACGCGAATAGCGAAACCATCTAATTTTCCATTTAATTCTGGAAACACTAATCCAACTGCAGCAGCAGCACCTGTTTTCGTTGGAATCATAGAATGTGTTGCAGATCGCGCGCGATGTAAATCAGCGTGGTACACATCAATTAACACTTGATCGTTTGTGTAAGAATGCACAGTATTCATTAAGCCATGCACTATGCCTAATTTTTCATGCAACACTTTAACTAAGGGCGCCAAACAATTTGTTGTGCAAGATGCATTTGAAATAACCGTGTCTGTGCTTTTCAATACAGTGTGATTAACACCATACACAATCGTAGCATCCACGCCAGTCGCAGGCGCTGAAATAATCACTTTTTTCGCACCTGCTTCGATATGACCGGAAGCTTTTTCTTTGCTCGTAAAAAATCCCGTGCACTCGAGCACAACATCAATATTCAATTCTTTCCAAGGCAATTTCTTAGGGTCACGTTCTGCGATAACACGAATTTTATCGCCATTCACCACCAGATCATTTCCCTCAACAGACACTTCCCCTGGAAATTTTCCATGTGTTGTATCGTATCGTGTTAAGTGAGCATTCGTGTTCACGTCACCCAAATCATTCACTGCAACGATTTTAATTTCTGGGTGGCGGTTTAATTCATATAACGCACGCAATGTATTGCGTCCGATGCGGCCGTAGCCGTTGATGGCGATACGAATAGTCATTGTCTCTCTCCTAATTGGAATTTCAGAAAGTCACGTAGTGGGGGTGTTGTCCGCAGACGGCGCCGCTCCTGCGATCGTGCGGCACATCCCTGTGCCGCACGGTCTGCCAACAACACCCCCACTACATGCCTTCCTGAAATGCTATATTTTATTTTTTAAGAGCATAAGAGCAAAAGCATTCCCTTCTTTTCTAAGGATGTCTCCACCAGTACACTCTTTGTTAAAACGCTTTTAGCTTTTATACAAAAAAACGGGGTGGCGCTGGAAAAATTCCTTTTCGCGCGGAGCTTGCGAGCACGAAAAAATTTTTTCAGTGACAGGATCCCAGTCATTAAACAGCCTAAGTAACTAAACTATCTCAGCCCGCAACTCATTACACTGCTTAGCCATCACTTCATTAGCAATAGCAACTACATGTTCTACAGTAAATCCAAAAGCGTTAAAGACATCTTTTGCAGGCGCCGACGCACCAAAGTGATCTAAGCCAATCACGCGACCATGGCATCCCACAAATTTATACCAACCATCACTGACAGCTGCTTCAATTGCAATTCTAGCTCCGACTTCTTTCGGTAAAACTTCTGCTTGATACGCAGCATCTTGCGCTAAGAAAGTGTCTGTCGATGGCATAGAAACAACACGGATTTTTCGTCCGGCTTCTGTTAATTGTTTTGCTGCACCAACCGCTAATTGCACTTCTGAACCTGTCGCAATTAAAATGAGATCGGGTTTGCCTTTGCAATCGGAAAGTGTGTAACCGCCGCGCGCAATGTTTGACAGTGTATGCGCATCGCGATCTTGATGCGGAACGTTTTGACGTGTGAACAATAAGCAAGTGGGGCCACGTTTTTCAATGGCTGCTTGCCAAGCAACAACAGATTCTGCGCCATCACAAGGACGCCAGACCGAAAGATTTGGGATCAATCGTAAACTAGGTGCATGTTCTACTGCTTGATGTGTAGGACCATCTTCCCCTAAACCGATGGAATCATGTGTGTAAACAAAAATGGAACGTACGCGCATGAGTGCCGCTAAGCGTACTGCATTACGCGCATAATCTGAAAAAGTTAAAAAAGTTCCGCCAAAAGGAATCACGCCGCCATATAACGCCATGCCATTCAGAATAGCTGTCATACCAAATTCGCGTACGCCGTAATGAATGTACTGTCCTTCTGGTTTGTCTTTCGAAAATACCGCAACATCTTTCCAATCTGTCAGATTGGATTCTGTTAAATCTGCGGAACCGCCCATGAGCTCTGGGAGTAATTTTGCAAAATGATTTAAGCACACATGAGACGCTTTACGCGTTGCCATGGTTTCTTTCTTTTCTTGCATTTGTTGCAATAAGACGTCTACATGTTGTGACCAAGCTTCTGGTAAGTGATGTGACATGCGGCGTGTTAATTCTAATGCTAAGTCTGGATACGCTTTGGTATAGGCTGAGAATAATTCTTTCCAACTGTTTTCTGCGGATTGACCTTTTGCTGTAGCATCCCATCCCGCATAAATGTCAGCAGGAATCTCGAATGGCGCATATGACCATCCTATGCTTTTTCGTACCGCAGCAATTTCTGCATCGCCTAGCGGCGCACCATGTGTTTTTGCTGTGCCGGCCAAATTAGGAGAGCCCCAACCTATGGTTGTCTTGCAGCAAATCAACGTGGGTTTGTCTGTGACTGATTTTGCTTCTGCAATCGCACGACGAATGGCTTCGCTGTCATGACCATCGACATGAGGGATAACATGCCAACCGTAGGCTTTAAAACGTTCTGGCGTATTATCGGTAAACCAACCTTGCACTTTGCCATCAATTGAAATGTTATTATCGTCATAAAACGCGATGAGTTTGCCTAGACCAAATGTGCCTGCCAATGAACAAGCTTCGTGTGAAATACCTTCCATTAGACAACCATCACCCACGAAGACATAAGTGTGATGATCGATAAGAGGAAAACCGTCACGGTTAAACTGTTTCGCTAAATGCCTTTCTGTAATCGCCATCCCCACCGCATTCGCTAAACCTTGACCTAAAGGACCGGTGGTCGTTTCTATGCCTGGGGTTTCACCAAATTCTGGATGTCCTGGGGTCTTTGAGTGCAATTGACGGAAATGTTTTAAATCTTCTATGGTGAGGTCGTACCCTGATAAATGCAGCAAGGAATAATGCAGCATGGCACCATGGCCATTCGACAAGATAAATCGGTCGCGATTCAGCCAATGAGGGTTCTTAGGATTGTGCTGTAAATAGTCATTCCATAACACTTCAGCAATATCTGCCATACCCATAGGCATACCGGGGTGTCCAGAATTCGCTTTCTGTACGGCATCCATGCTCAAAGCGCGAATGGCATTAGCAAGTTCTCTGCGGTTGGGCATAGCTCTACTCCTGAAACGTCTTAATGGGATGATTAAAATTGACGAATTTTACCTGAAAAATGCGCGGGAGGCATTAAATAACTCTAGAAAAACGCCGTAATATGACAAATATCCCAATAACCCCAAACAGCCCCCAAGCCGCCCGGCTCAATAAGTTCGCCCATCTTAATCCCGTAAACTGATAACGAATCGTATTGACCTTGCCAGGCAGGGCGGGAATGCCAGCAATCAACTGTTTTCGATACAAAACACTCCAATACCGGACCGGCATGCCATTACGAGTAATAGTCAAGAGATTAGGAAAATACAGAATAGGCAGCTCTATCATATGTGTTGTCGCAGGCACAGGAATCTGACAGACGCCTTGATCACGCTCGGGATGACATAAAGGCTCAACCACACTCAGATTTAATACTTCTGTCGGATTCATCAAGCCACCCAACACAAGATTATTTAGAGAAAGAACGCGCTTAAGCCCCACTTTTTTCTGCGCCTCTTTGATGCTTAAAGTGAATTGCAAATAAACCCATGGAGACTTTTGAAAAATAACTTGATGCGGATTGAGCGGCAATTTCCAATTCACTGAACCTGGTTTCAAGTCATTGGCGCCTACAGGAATACCATCGATTAGCGCAACAAGTTGTTTTTTCCCAACTGAAGTATCGCGAAACTCGCCATCCATCAACAGATAAGGCACATAAGCTGACCGTACTAGCGTTGTTGGAATCGCTTGAGGGCTATTTAAGGTAGCCAATGCAGAATTTAATTTCCACTTTGGCATAAAATAAATGAGGGAGGCATTATCAATGAAATTTACAATGGTGGGATTTATTCTACCATCGATGAAATATCCTGTACCAAACAAATGGAGCTTTATATTTGCTAAAGGATGAATCTCTTTTTCTAAGTTCGATGGGTTAATCGAGCCTGTCAATGAAGGTAATTGCAACACTGTCATGCAAAAAATAACTAACAACCACAACACCATATTTTTTAGCTGTAGTTTTTCATGAAACATCCAGCACAGCGCCCAAGCAAATAAGAGTGAGCCTATCCACATCACCTGTGATAATAAGCGTCCACTATATTGTATGGCATGAAAATAACTCGGCATCCATTGCCAAATATTAAGTGGTGCCCAAATGAAAAAAAAAGGCCACGCAAAACATGACAACCAAAGGTAAGACCCAAGAGTTTGCCTTATGGTTTTTTAACCCTTGCTGTTTGACTAGCGCATAAATACAAACACCGGCTGCAATCACAATAAAAATACCAATATTAGGACGTACTAAATCAATAAAATTGTTGGCATGCTGTGAAAGATTGGGTTTTATACTAAAAATAGGCGCAAGATACCAAGCAGCGAGCATCAAACTAAAACAATAGACACCACCCACTGCAAATAAATTTTTGAGGTAGCCGCGATTTTGTAGCGTATAAATCAGCAGCAAAAGCGCAACAAACAAAGAAGTATATAAAAATGTAACATTATGCACTGTCGCAAGCACATACCACGCTAAACTCATCTGTAACAACACAAAATAACGGTCAGACCGATAAAAACAGAGCACAGTATAAAACACTGCAACAGGAATAACGCCAATTGCAACGGCTTCGTTCAATGCACCAAGACGACTATTCACCAGTAAGTAATAAGGTGACGTCATATAAACAAAAGCACTCAATATAGCGGCTGACCGGACGTTAATAAACCAATAAGCTAAGCGGTACATATACAAACCGCCAATCATAGCACTCATAAACAATACTAACTTATATACAGCCAGCGGATTTTTTGGAAAGACCCATTGATACATCAAACCCGCCACAGTATAAGTCGTTGAAGAATAAAACTGAAAATAAGGATAGTCCCACAACTGTGTTGCTGTAACACGCAAAGGAAATTGACCATCCATCAGCGCGAATTTAGCCAGGATAATACCAACAAGATGATTAAAATAATCTATAGAGTTTGGCACTTTTTGCATAACAGCAAGTGGAGACAATATCAGCAGAGCACTACAGGCAAAAAATAAAATTAACCCAAAACGTCGACTCCAATCATTCTGCAGCCAATTCATGCCGTGATCTTCTTTCCATGCCGCAATATGACAAACACCCCAATAATTCCAAATATCCCCCAAGCCGCCTGGCTCAAGAAGTTTGCCCACATCAACCCAGTAAACTGATAGCGAATCGTATTGACCTTGCCAGGCTCAGCCGCAATACCAGCAATCAGCTGGTTTCGATATAAGACACTCCAATACCGCACTGGTTTTCCATTGCGAGTAATGGTCAAGAGATCAGGAAAATACAAAATAGGCAGCTCTATGAACCGCACTGTCGCAGGCACAGTGATCTGACAAACACCTTGATCATGCTCTGGATGACATAAAGGCTCAACTACACTCACGCTCAATATTTTTGTCGGATTTTGCAATCCATCCAGCACAAGATCATTGATAGAAAAAGCTGGCGTCAATGCTGATTTTTTCTGCGCCTCTTTGAAGCTCAGGGTAAATTGTAAATAAACCCATGGATTCTTTTGAAAAATAGCTTGATGCGGATTCAGTGGCAACTTCCATTTTACTGTACCTGGCTTCAAGTCAACCCTACCAATAGGAATACCATTGATAGAGGCAACAAGTTGCTTTTCCCCAACTGTCGTATCCTGAAAGTCACCGCTAATCAACAGATAAGGCGCATAAGCTGACCGCACCAGACTTGTTGGAATCATTTGAGGAATCTTTAAGGCATCCAACGCGGATTTCATTTTCAGCTTAGGCATAAAATAATAAAGAGATACGCTATCCATAATATTTAACATGGCAGGATGTCTTCTACCATCGACAAAGTACCCTGTAGCAAACCATGGGGTTTTTATATTCGTCAAAGGGTTAATCCTATTTTCTATGCTAGTCGGATTAAGGACGCCTTTCAATAAAGGCAATTGCAACCCGGTCACAAGAAAAACAAATAACAGCACCAACAACATATTTTTTAGTCGCAGTTTTTCATGAAACATCCAACAGAGAGCCCATGCAAATAAGAGCGATCCTATCCACATCACCTGTGATAATAAGCGCCAACTATATTGTATCGCATGAAGATAATTGGGCATCCATCGCCAAATATCCAGCGGTGCCCAAATGAAAAAAAAGGCTAGGCAAAACATAACAACCAATGGTAATAACCACTTACCAGCTCTCTGATTTTTTAATTCTTGTTTTTTAACCAGTGCATAAAAACAAACCCCCACTGCTATCATAATAAAAATACCAACATTAGGATGTATGATATCAAGATAACTCACGACACCCTGCGAAGGCATAGGACTCATGCTATAAAATGGCGATAGCAAATTAGAAATGGATGGCGTGTATCGATTGATATCTGCCGTAGAAAAAAATAACGCGGATATCGCTAAATATCTCGCATATAAAAGAGCAGGCGCAAGATACCAAGCAGCGAGCAGCAAACTGAAACAATAGACACCCCCCACCGCAAACAAATTTTTAATATAGCCTCGATTTTGTAGCGTATAAATCAGCAGCAACAACGCAACAAACAAAGAAGTATATAAAAAAGTAATGCTGTGGACCGTAGCAAGCACATACCAAGCTAAGCTCATCTGTAATAAAACAGGATACCGGTCAGACCGATAAAAACAGAGCACAGTATAAAACAACACGACAGGAATCATGCCTATCGCAACAGCTTCATTCAATGCGCCAAGACTATTATTCACTAATAAATAATAAGGTGAAGTTACATAAACAAAAGCACTCACTATTGCAGCTGGCCGGACTTTGATAAACCAATAGGCCAAGCGGTACATATACAAACCGCCAATCATAGCAGTCATAAATAACACTAACTTATACACAGCAAGAGGATTTTGTGGGAATACCCATTGATACATCAAACCTGCAACAGTATAAGTCGTCGAAGAATAAAACTGAAAGTAAGGGTATTGCCACAACTGTATTGCTGAAGCACGCAAAGGAAACTGACCATTCATCAGCGCGAACTTAGCCAGGACAATGCCAACAAGATGATTAAAATAATCGGTAGAGTCTGGTACATTTTGCATAACAACAAGAGGAGACAATATCAGCGCAGCACTACACGCAAAAAATAAAACTAACCCAATGCGTCGAGTCCAATCATTCTGCGCCCAATTCATACCACAGCCTTCTCTCCAGAATTTCCGGTCATGCGTCGCAGCACAACAAATAGACCAATAATCCCAAACACCCCCCAAGCCGCCTGGCTCAAGAAATTTGCCCACAATAACCCCGTAAACTGATAGCGAATCGTATTGGCCTTACCAGGCTCAGCGGCAATACCAGCAATTAACTGGTTTCTATACAAAACACTCCAATACCGCACAGGTTTTCCATTGCGAGTGATAGTCAGGAGATTAGGAAAATACAAAATAGGCAGTTCAATAAACTGCGTTGTTGCAGGCACCATGACCTGACAAACGCCTTGATCATGTTCTGGGTGACAGACAGGCTCAACTGCACTCAAGCTTAATACTTTTGCCGGATCCAGCAACCCATCCAGCACAAGTTTATTTAGCGAAAGCGCGGGCTTCAATGCTGAATTTTTCTGCGCATCCGGGACATTCATGGAGAGCTGTAAATAAGCCCGTGGATGCTGCTGGAAAATAGGTTGATGCGGGTTAAGTGGCAACTTCCAATTCACTGCGCCAGGTTTCAAGTCATAGGTGCCTATTAGAATGCCATCAACACTTGCAACAAGTTGTTTTTCACCAGGCGAAGTATCGCGAAACTCACCATCCATCAGCAGATAAGGCGCATAAGCTGACCGTACTAGCGACGTTGGAATCACTCTAGGACTATTCAAAGTAACCAATGCAGCATTTAATTTCCACTTCGGCATAAAATAAAAAAGAGAGGCGTTATCAATGATATTTATCATGGCAGGATTTATCCTACCATCTATGTAATACCCCGTAGCTAACCAAGGGCGCTTTATGTTTGTCAAAGGACTCATGTCTTTTTCTAAGTCGGATGGGTTAATCGAGCCTTTCAATGAAGGCAGTTGCAACACTGTCACGCAAAAAATAAATAACAGCAGCAACATGATATATCTTAGCCGTAGTTTTTCATGAAACATCCAACACAACGCCCAAGCAAACAAGAGTGACCCTATCCACATCACTTGTGATAATATGCGCCAACTATATTGTATCGCATGAAAATAACTAGGCATCCATTGCCAAATATTCAGTGGCGCCCAAATAAGAAGAAACGCAAGGCAAAACATAATAACTAAAGGAAGCAACCAAGTGTTTGCCATCTGGTTTTTTAATCCTCGCTTTTTGACTAGCGCATAAAAACAAACAGCGACTGCGATCACAATAAAAATACCGATATTAGGATGTATTAAATCAAGAATATTGACGGCAGTCTGCGAAGGTAAAAGACCCATGCTATAAAAAGGTGACAGCAACGTAGAAATCGATGGTCTGAAATGATTAATTGCTTGCGCATCAGAAAATAAAGTCGTTATCGCTAAAAACTTAGCATATAAAACAATAGGCGCAAGATACCAAGCAGCGAGCATCAAACTAAAACAATATACACCACCCACTGCAAATAAATTTTTGATCGTGTTTCGATTTTGTATCGTATAAATCAGCAGCAACAGTGCAACAAACAAAGACGTATATAAAAAAGTAATATTATGGACTGTCGCAAGCACATACCACGCTACACTCATCTGTAAGAACACAAGATATCGATCAGCGCGATAAAAACAGAGCATGGTATAGAACAACACTACGGGAATAACACCTATCGCAACGGCTTCATTTAATCCACCAATACGATTACTCACCAGTAAGTAATAAGGTGAAGTCATGTACACAACAGCGCTCAAGATTGCTGCTGATCGGACCTTAGTAAACCAATAGGCTAAGCGGTACATATACAAACCGCCTATCATCGCAGTCACAAACAACACTGACTTATACACAGCAAGAGGATTGTTAGTAAATAACCATCGATACATCAAACCCGCGACAGTGTAAGTTGTTGAAGAATAAAACTGAAAGTAAGGATACTGCCACAACTGTACAGCTGAAACACGCAAAGGAAACTGGCCGTCCATCAGTGCAAATTTAGCCAGTATAATACCAACAAGATGATTAATATAATCTGCAGAGTCTGGCACTTGTTGCAAAACAACAAGCGGATACAATATCAGCAGAGCACAACATGCAAAAAATAAAGTTAACCCAAAACGCCGACTCAAAGCATTCTGCGCCCAAGTCATAGAGTGTCTTTTTACCAAAACAGTATCGCGAAAATAGACTGCAGCCAGATAGACAACATATATTATCCACATCCACCACATTGTGGCACTGATGAAATTAGCCCATAAAAAACCACGAAATTGAACCACGATATGATTAAGCTTACCCGCTTCGGGATGAACACCTGTCATCAAGCGCCCTTCAGAATAAACACTGTAATAAGCGACAGGCTTGCCATTGTTTGTCACATTCAGTAAATCAGGATAATACAATGAAGGTAGCTCTAATAAGCGGACTGTGGAAGGCACATTCAATTCACACACCGTATCGGCTTTCTGAACCGCGCAATGCGATTGCATTTGTCTTGTCGTTAATACAGTTGCTGGCTTTAAAAATCCTGCCAACAAAACATTATCGATGGTGACTTTTATAGGAGAAAATACACTAGACCCAGCGCGATTAGCTTTAAATGTTAAAACTAGCTCAGATTGCTTTTTTAATAATTCATGCAGTGCAGTCAAAGGAAACTTCCACTCAAAGGCTCCAGGTTTGGCATCTTGAGTCATGACGAGCTTACCATTGACAAAAACATTAACCTTTTGATTGCCTGCCTGAGTATTTTCTAGAATATATCCTTGCAATAAAATATTAAGCTGACCTGATTGCACCATATTAGCAGGCAAGAAGAATGGCAGTTTAAACGTAATGTCTTGCTTTTTTTTATCTTTATCTGACTTATAAGGATTAAGCTTCATGTTATCCATCACATCAACCAAGCTAGGATTTTTTATCGCATCAATCATGTAAGCATCCGCGTTAAAAGTCATCACAGGATTTTTTACGATATCGCTCAGTTTCACATCTCCCATTTCAGTCACTGAAAACCAAACGCTAGAAGTGACAACAATGAGTAAAATGCCTAATGCAACATGCCTGATATCTAACTTATTTTGGAATAACCAACAAACCGCCCATGCGAATAATAACGACCCTACCCAAGTCAGTTGCCCGAACAAACGCCAACTCATTTGCACCATGCGAAAAGATTCAGGCAACCATTGCCAAAAATTAATGGGCGACCAAATCATAAAGAAAACCAAAGCATATAAAATCAATAACGATGACAATAAATAATTAGCACGCCTATATTTCTTTAAAGGACTATACAAATACCCACACAAGCAGAGTCCTACCGCAATTATCATAGCCCACCCTATCGTGGGCTGCGCACCTGCCGTATAAGCATCTGACCCAGTGACAATCGACACATTGAGTTGTGAGACAGGAGAAAACAGTCGAGACAATGGCGGACTGAGTGCGTTAAAAGGAGAAATAAGATGTAAGGCGCTATGAACGATAAGATATTTTTGCAATAAAAATATTGGCCCTAGACTCCAGAGCGCTAGCAAACAACCAAAAGCATATGCAAAAAAAGCCGCAAACAAATTTTTCCAATGTCCGCGACTTTTTAACGTGATCAACAGCAACCAAATGCCACCAAACAATGTTGTATAAACAAAAGTGATGATATGGGTTGTTGCTAACAAATAGCAAACAAACGCCACTTGCAATAATGTCTTCATATTTGCGGGATGATAATAACGCTGCAGCATGTAGTAGATAAGCGCTGGCAAAATACAAAGCGCAATCACTTCGTTAAATGCGGCCATGTGATTGATCAAAAGAATATTATAAGGAGACAGCAAATAAACCACACTCGCGAGTATCGCGGCTGGCTTAGAGCGAATAAACCAATAGGCCAAGCGATACATATACAAACCACCTACCATTAATGCACACCAGAGCGTGAGTTTATACGCGACAAATGGATTAGAAGGCGTGATCCAGCGATACATCAAACCCGCGAGGGTATAACTGGTTGAGGCATAAAATTGATAGAGCGGATAGCCCCATCCTAAATGCTCAAGAGGTGCTGTGCGTAGAGGAAATTGTCCTTGGCTTAAGGCTAACTTAGCTTGCATGATTGAAATAATATGGTTGAAGAAATCGTTAAGATCCGGAACGATGTTATTGGCCGCAATGGGAGATAAGAGTGCGGTTGCAATGAGAGCAAACAATAGGAAAAGAAGGAAGTAGTAGCGAAAACTTGTGTTACTGAGATCCATGAGAATCCTTCTCGTTTTTTCACTCGATAGCGCGCGAGGCTTTCCCTCACCCAAAAATGAATCTTATCACTAAACCCGTGAACTTTAACCAAAAAATTAGTATGATCACCCCATTGCTTACCCAACAGGATCATTATGCAAAAAGAATTTCTCTTTACCTCAGAATCCGTTTCCGAAGGCCATCCCGATAAAATCGCTGACCAGATTTCTGACGCTGTGTTAGATGCTGTTTTGAAACAGGATAGCAATGCTCGTGTGGCTTGTGAAACATTTGTGAAAACTGGGATGGTGATCGTCGGCGGTGAAATTTCAACCTCTGCCTGGGTTGATGTAGAACACATCACACGCGAAGTGATTCGCGATATAGGTTATGACAGTTCAGAGATAGGATTCGATTGGCAATCCTGCGCCGTGATGTCCGCCATAGGCAAACAATCGCAAGACATAGCCCAA
Source organism: Myxococcales bacterium (assembly GCA_903970525.1). Taxonomy (GTDB): domain Bacteria; phylum Pseudomonadota; class Gammaproteobacteria; order DSM-16500; family DSM-16500; genus UBA5158. Next base: position 24,858 of record CAJCIZ010000204.1, read on the forward strand.
GGTGTAGACAAAACAAAGAAAGAAGAACAAGGCGCGGGTGATCAAGGCCTCATGTTCGGCTATGCTTGCAATGAAACAGAAGTCTTAATGCCAGCCCCTATCACTTACGCACATCGTTTAGTGAAACGCCAAGCTGAGTTGCGCAAATCAAATAAATTACCGTGGCTACGCCCTGATGCTAAAAGCCAAATTACTTTTCGTTACGTGGATCAAAAACCCGTAAGCATTCATACCGTCGTGTTATCGACACAGCATCATCCTGATATCAATCATAAAGACTTAGTCGAAGCCGTCATAGAAGAAATTATCAAACCCAGCTTACCCGCAGAATGGATAGACAAAAACACACGCTATCTCGTGAACCCAACAGGACGATTTGTTATCGGCGGACCCTTAGGTGATTGCGGCTTAACAGGGCGCAAAATTATTGTCGACACCTATGGTGGCATGGCGCGTCATGGTGGCGGGTGTTTCTCTGGAAAAGACCCGTCTAAAGTCGACAGATCTGCGGCGTACGCAGCGCGCTACGTTGCAAAAAATATTGTTGCAGCCGGATTAGCGGATCGCTGTGAAATTCAAATTTCTTATGCGATTGGTGTAGCTGAACCTATCGCCATCAACGTTGAAACGTTTGGAACAGCAAAAATTCCTGAAGAAAAAATCATTCCACTGATTCGAGAACATTTTGATTTGCGACCGTTTGGAATTATTAAAATGTTAGATTTGCTCCATCCGATTTATCAGCCAACAGCGGCGTATGGGCATTTTGGTCGAGAAGATTTACAGGTGAGCTGGGAAAAAACGGATAAAGCTGAGAGCCTGAAAAAAAGGTAGCGTGACAGCGTCAAGACCCAGGCAACATGCGCAGAAAGATATTATCTTTCTTCACATAATGATGATAAATCGCAGCCAACACATGTAGAGAAATCAAAGCAATAATGACAATCGCAAGCCAAGAATGCAGATCATAAGCGGTATTTGATAAGGGTTTGTTTTTAGCAATAGGCAAACTCAATGACACGCCATCTAATTTAGGCGGCTTCCCCGCAGCAACAGACATAACCCAACCCGACAGCGGCATCAAAATCAAGAAAACATAAAAAAGACTATGTACAAGCCACGTTGCAAACGTTTGCCACGCAGGTGTTTCAAGCGGCAACCGAGGTTTTGGGTTAATGAGTGTCCACACTAATCGTAATACGATTAAAGCCAGGATCAACAACCCCGTGAGCTTATGGGCAAGAACTATCTGAGAATGCAGTGTTTTATTACTGATATCCCCCATGAAGTAACCTGCAATCAACATGCAGAAAACTAAAACAGCGATAAGCCAATGAAGGAACTTACTGATGGAGCCATAATGTTGGTCAGAATTCTGTAACATTATGGCTCCGGTTGAAATAACCGCTCAAATAATTATTCAGTTACCGTGATAGAGACTAATGACGAACCACTCGCTGGGCAAGCACTAGGACTCAACTTAGCATTTTGCTTGAGCAATGATTCAAATTGAGCACAAACTGATGCTGGCACACTAGGCAACCCAATTATGTAAGAGTTGGCAGTCGGACTTGTTAATGTAATCGTGCCACCCCATGGAGAAAAGCCCATGCTACCACCGGACAAGTAAGGAGAAAGCAGACTAGAAGTCATACCAGAGATTGTTCCGTTTGCTGTTAAATAACTTTCAGCACCTGCAACAACACCTGTGACAACGTCTAAGGCTGTATTAATTTTTTCGTTAGCGGAAGCACTTTGATAGTATCTCACTGACATCACGATAATCATTGCTGCTATCGCGAGTACCAACATGATTTCTAAGAGGGTGATGCCTAACATGGATTTGAGAGACCTTTTCATAGTAGTTTGCTTCCTTTTTGCAACAATATTTAAGATTAATGTTAAACGTCTTAAAAAGATAACACGTTTAACGAAAAAGCGTATTGATAAAGATTACTATTTCTTTATAAAGCAAGCAAGTGCAATTATTTGTTATCGCCATATGTAATATGCAACTAAGAATAATTCTTACATGTCTGTGCAATTTTTTATTTTAATTTGTGCATTAATGTAATATATGACCAGTCTTGTTGCTTGTCGCACATTAGGTGATGTGCGTATGATTGCATTTTTCATTATCCGGCAGAAATGGATCAACATGACCTCACAACAAAATTTATTATCTTGCATAGAAGTCTCTCCCTCTTTAGCACCTAAAGCTTGTGTTATTTGGCTACATGGACTCGGTGCGGATGGCAGTGATTTTGAGCCTATCGTCCCAGAACTGAATTTGCCCGATGTTCGATTTATTTTTCCTAATGCGCCGCTCAAACCCGTGACCATCAATAATGGCTACGTGATGCGTGCATGGTATGACATTACATCTATGAGTATTGATCAACGTATAGATGAAACAGGCATTCATCATTCGGTCTCTCAGTTAACTGACTTAATCCTGCATCAAATGGAATCTGGCATTCCTTCAGAAAAAATTATTCTGGCAGGATTTTCACAAGGTGCTGTGATTGCGCTCACCACAGGATTGAAATTTGAAAAACCCTTGGGCGGCATTTTAGCCTTATCAGGTTATTTCCCTTTTGCCGAACAAGTCATTGAAAATGCTAACCCAGAAAAACGCAAAATGCCTATTTTTATCGCGCACGGTACAGAGGACACTATTGTCCCTTATCGCATTGGAAAAGCCTCTTATGAAGCGTTGAATACGCATCAGTTTTTTGTGACTTGGCACAGCTATGCCATGGGACATAGTGTTTGTAATCCAGAGATTCGTGATATTTCGGACTGGCTAAAAAAAGCTATTTAGCTTATCTAATAAAATATTAGTTGGCGCATTCAGTGCAAAAGGTGAATGCATTTCTGTGGTCCAAGCGCCGGTTTTAAGATTAACTAACACGAGGAATGAAGGCGACATAAAACTTTCCATATGCGCTGAGCCATGATGATCAAACACCAAACGTCCTCTTTTCGTTTCAGGAAAACGCACTAACAACCAATCCCCTTCTAACACGCCTAGCTGTTTTGCATCAGTCATTTCTTTTTCAGCGTCATGATTAAAATAAAGCAAACCACTGCGTTCGTGCATTTGATAGAGATCAATGCTTTTTGCTACCACTTTTTCAACCGCGATAGAATTTTTTTCTATTTCTGGCATCGTAAAAGTCGTTTCAAAAAACAAAGGTCGCGAGAGATTGTCTGTTGTCGGTAAATTAAATATAAACGGCGTCAGTGAAATACCATCCGCCTCCTGAAAAGCAGGCAAATGCAATAAATCAAGCAAGGTAGGCGCAATATCCATCAATGAGACACGCTGGCCTATTGCATGCAGAGGACCTAGGTCTACGCCATAACCCTTAAATCCTAATAAGGCATGGCTTTGTTTAAGACTCAGCAAATTATTGCCATATCCATAACAAGTATCAACACCGTAATCTTTTTTGAAATCTAAGCTATGTTCTGGCGCATGACTATATTTTGCGATAGGTAATTTTATGATATTTGCAGTATCACCTTGGTAAAATTGTTTTTGCAAAACAGTATCGCCTGGCAAACCCATCGTTAAACCATGGTCTGACAACAACACCACAACAGCATGATCTAATAAATTATTTTTCTGTAAAATTTTAAAAAATTCTCCAACTTGTTTATCCGCTGCTTCTATACTCGTTTTATAAGCAGCTTCAACCTGACTATCCATTGCCTGATGATCATTAAACCAATAAAACGGCCAATGACTTAAAGTAAAATGTATGGAGAGGAATAAGGGTTTTTCACTACGACCATGCAATCTATCATTAATCATTTCCAAATAATTTTTGGGAGAATACGTTGCAGCGGTACCATGATTCGCAAAATTATAAGGAAACAATATTTTTCCTATCACCGTGGGAATCAACAAATTTGATAAAGGAAAATCATTCAATGATCCAATCAAGAAATCATTTAATCCCATAGGTGGACTGATGATGGAATCAAAGCCATAACTTTCATTCACATTATTAAATCGCGTATCATCCGTTCCAAAAATAGTTTCATATCCCGCTTTTTTTAAACTGAGCGGCAAAGTTTCATCAAGACGGATTGTATTGATATCCGTATTATTGCCGCGTGCGTTTGTGTGCACAGGATACGCCGCGGTGAGAATACTCGTCCAAGAAGGAAAAGTGCGCGCTAAGGGTGCGTAAGCTTCTGAGAAAGTTGTAGCGGATTGCAAAAATGCATCAACATGTGGCGTGTGCGCACCTTGTGGATTATAAAAACTGGTAAAATCAGGTCGCACAGCGTCTATACCAATTATGATGATATTAGGTTTATCTTGTGTCGCGCCCGATAAAAAACGTGGGCTAGCTAATAACTTATCTAGATAGATTAATGTAGCCAAACACGATAAAAACACTATCGCAAGACTGTGCCTTAAGCCATTTTGCCATCTGCAAATACTCAGCACTAAGTTAGTGAGCGCAAGACAACCTGTGATCAATAATATATTTTCACAAATCTTCACAATCCATTTCAATTGCGTGTGTGTGACCCAACCATTGAGCACATTTTCTTGAATTAACTTAGCAAAAAATGAATGCTGAACGTAATAAGTATTGGCGAGTAAAATTGTGATAACACAGAAAAGCCACAGCCCTACGCCCAATAAATAAGTATTGATCCTGCGCAATGCAAATAACTCACCAAGAGAAATCGCCACATACCAAACAATGGTGACAAAAGCCGCATAAACGATGAGTTGACTGAAAATAAACTGAGCCACCGCAAACAAAACGATGTTAGATTCTAACGCTTCCATAGTCAGCGATGCGGAAATAAAAGTATCGAAGATATTTGTGGTAAGCGAGTTTAACCAGAGAAATAAAATTTGTGTGAAGAGGCTGAGGCAGGTCAAGATGATTAAGATGCGTAACAATTTGGGTTGCTTTTGCATTGTTAGCATAGGGTATTTATTCTTCCTTTCAACCCCTCCCACATCGTGGGAGGGCTGATAGAATGATTAATCAAACTTGTAGATCAACCCAAGATCCGTTTCATCTGAACGGGGTGATCCAACAGTGCTATTGATACTACCATAGTTTGTATAAACATATTCAAAGCGTAAATCCCAACTTTGCATCAAGCTTGTTTGCAAGCCTAAACCAATTTGAGCGCCAGTGACTGTAGAATTGCTAAACCCTTTAGGGGTGAAGCGTGAACGCGCAACACCTAAACGTGCAAAACCCATGGTGTGATCACTCAGCATGACGCCAGGCAACACATCAAGCGCTAAGGCATAAGAATTTTTTAAACCATGATCAGAAATAGTTGCTGTCCCTACTGTTCCGACAATTTCACCCGCCAAATAAAAATTTTGTGAAACAAGAGAACCATAACCACCAAATATTTTAAAGGGTATGCCGCGCGCATTGGCTGAACCAGATGTATTCGCATCAATACCTACACTACCGCCTAAATAAGGCGCGCCAGCGAAAGCAACACTTGTTGTAACAGCTAAGATAGCACTTGCAATAACTAATTTCTTAAACATATCAAAACTCCTGATTATCTTTATTTTACTCAAACACAAAAGATGGTTATCTTAAAGGATTTAAAATCGAGATACAATGTCTCTCTGTCATTCCCGCGTAGGCGGGAATCTATTTATTATCATTCAACGTATATGGCACAAACACTTCATTTAACTGTTTTGTAACCCGTATAAAAGTTGTACGCTTGGACAATTCTTTCAAACGTTGTGCGCCGACATAAGTACAGGTTGACCGCACCCCACCTAAAATATCGTTCACTGTGTGTTTAACCGCGCCGCGATACGGCACGTTGACAGAACGCCCTTCGCTCGCACGATATTCTGCGACGGCACCATGATGTTTTTCCATAGCTTCCGCTGAACTCATGCCATAAAACCGTTTAAAACGTCTGCCATTTTCTTCAATGATTTCGCCACTACATTCATCGTGGCCTGCCAACATGCCGCCCAGCATCACAAAATCTGCTCCGGCTGCGAATGCTTTTGCGACATCGCCTGGCGTTACACAACCGCCATCTGCACAAACTTGTCCGCCTAAACCATGTGCGGCATCAGCGCATTCGATGATTGCAGATAATTGCGGATAGCCTACGCCGGTTTTTTCGCGCGTCGTACAAACAGAACCGGGACCAATACCAATTTTGACAATATCTGCGCCTGAGAGAATGAGCTCTTCTACCATTTCACCGGTGACAACATTGCCAGCCATAATGACTTTATCAGGATAGGCTTTACGCAAGCGCACCAAAAATTCTACGTAACGTTCAGTGTAACCATTTGCGGCATCTAAACAAATTGAAGAAAATTTTACGACTTTCGCCAGTTGCGCTAACTTTTCAAAATCCGTCTCGCTAATGCCAACTGAAACAAAACACGAAGGTAAAATTTCTGCGTAGTCATTTGCAAATTTTTTCCAGTCTTCTAATGAAATAAACTTGCCTAATGCTGTCATCAATTGATGTTCACCTAATGCAACCGCCATATCAAATGTGCCGGTATGATCCATATTAGCAGCAATGATAGGCACACCTTTCCATTTGGTGCCGGCATGTTTAAAACGAAATTCACGCTCTAATTTCACTTCCGCTCGGGATTGTAAAATACTGCGCTTGGGACGAATTAATACATCTTTAAAATCCAATTTTACGTCGTATTCGATACGCATGATATGTCCTTATATTTAGAAAGCTTTTCTCAAACGGGCATAATAGAAACCATCGAATCCATACATGCCCGGTAAAATTTGTTTACCAAACTCGCAAGCGATGCCCCAAGTCGCGGGAATTTTTTCTTCAACCGCATCCGGATGGCTCGCAAGAAATTCTTTTATCACATTCACATTTTCCTGCGGGAAAATTGAGCACGTTGCATAAACCAACAGCCCATTGATTTTCAACAAAGGCCAGAGCGCTGTCAACAAACGTTGCTGCTCTTCTACTAAATTTTTGATGTCGTCGGGCAAGCGCAACAATTTAATGTCTGGATGGCGCCGAATGACCCCGGCGGCTGAGCAAGGCGCATCCAATAGGATTCGATCAAATGCTAAGCCATCCCACCATTGGTCGACTGCCGCAGCATCCGCATGCACGCATTGCGCGGAGAGACCCAGGCGGGATAAATTCTCTTGCACTTTTTGTAAGCGTTTTGCATCTTGGTCTATGGCGAGCAACGCTTCTAGCGCGGGTTGCTGTTCTGCGATATGCGCTGTCTTCCCGCCCGGCGCGGCACAGGCATCTAATACACGTTGACCGGGTGCCAACTCTAATAATTCTGCGGCAAGTTGTGCGGCACCATCTTGTACGGAAATTTCACCTGCTTCAAATCCGGGAAGTTTTTTTACATCCATCGCTTCTAGCAACACAATGCCATGCTGTGTTTCTGGTATTAATGCAGCGTGAATATTTTCTGTCGTTAATTTTTCAAGATATTGATCGCGAGTGATTTTGCGTTGATTCACGCGTAAAGCAAATGGCGGATGTTGATTATTCGCAGAGAGAATATCTTGCCAAGCTGCTGGCCAGTTTTTTTGGATTTTGCCTATGAACCATTGTGGATGAGAAAATTGTGCTTCGAGATTGTTTTCAATTTCTTTTTGTAACACGGCTGATTGACGTTGATAATTACGTAACACGGCGTTGACTAATCCTTTAGCCCAGACTTTATCAAATTCTTTCACCGCAGCGACAGTTTCACCGACTGCGGCATGATCGGGAATACGCATATCGGTTAATTGATAGAGCCCCACTAATAACAACGCAAAAATATCTAAATCTTTTTCTTTTAATTTTTTTTCTAGTAGCAAGTCAACCAAAGCTTCTAGATAAAAAAAGCGGCGGCATACGCCATAGCATAATGCTTGGATCAATGCTTGATCGCGCGGGTCTTTGTGTTGTAGAAGAATGTCCGGCAAACAATCTGACAAAGAGTTGCCGTGATAATACACTTGAAAAATAACGCGCGCCGCGGCGGCTCTGACATTCATGTTGTTATCCTAAAATTTTTCCGATTGTGAACGTTTGCTGACGGGAATTTAAAAGTTCTGAGACAGGTAATGCTCGGCCGCCGGGGAATTGGATTTTTTGTAGGCGTAGAATACCTTTGCCAGTGGCGACAGCTATACCATCAGGAGATACTTCTAAAATCTCACCTGGACAGAGAGACTGCGTATTATTTGTTAAAATTTCTGCTTGCCAAACTCGTAATAGCTCTCCAGAGAGCATGGTATATGCAATTGGCCTTGGGTTAAATGCACGGATCTTTCGGTCTAATTCTTCTGCTGATGATATCCAGTTCAGAAACGCTTCTTCTTTTTTGATTTTGGAGGCGTAGGTTGCAAACTGATTGTTTTGTAGTTCTCTTTTGTAATATAGCTTTTTTAGTAATTCTGCTTCTGATTCAACTCCATAATAGACTGATACCGTATCAGTAGTGGACTTATATCCTAAAGCTTCTAAAATTGCTTCTGCACCTAATTTTGCGAGATTATCATGCAATGTTTCAGCAGTAACATTTGGTTGAATACTCAACTGCTTTTTGAGCAACATCGGCCCTGTATCTAAGCCTTCATCCATTTGCATGATAGTAATACCTGTTTCTTTATCACCCGCCAATATTGCACGTTGAATCGGTGCTGCACCACGCCAACGCGGTAACAAAGATGCATGGATATTAATACATCCCCATTTTGGTGCTGTTAAAACAGGTAGCGGCAAAATCAACCCATAAGCAGCAACAACCATAACATCCGCTTTTAATTCAGCTAATTTTTTTTGCTCACTTTCATCACGCAAGCTCACAGGTTGATAAATAGGTAAATGATGTTTTAGTGCGAGTTCTTTCACAGGGCTTGCAGTTACTTTTTGTCCTCTGCCGGCGGGTCTATCTGGCTGAGTATAAACCGCAATAATGTCATGACCTGCGTTGATTAATGCTTCCAACGCGCACGCGGCGAATTCTGGCGTACCTGCAAAAATAATTTTAAGCGCCACAAAAAATCTTCCTAAAAGTTATGCAGTTTGTTTACGACTTTTTTCTAGTTTTCTGAGCAGTCTATCTCTTCTTAATCGTGACAGATGATCCACGAACAATATGCCATCTAAATGATCCATCTCATGTTGAAGGCAAGTTGCTAATAACGCATCCGCATCCAATTCAAAAAATTGCCCTTGCTGATCTTGCGCACGCAAACGGATTTTTCCGGCACGCTCCACCTTATCATAAACGCCGGGGAAAGAAATACAGCCTTCGTATTCATATTGCTTGCCTTCACGCGCTATGATCTCTGGATTAATCACACAGAACGGCGATTTTCTATCATCAGAAACATCGATCACAATAATACGCTGGTGAATATTGACTTGTGTGGCGGCGAGACCCACGCCATCTTCTTTGTATAAAGTCTCAAACATATCGTTGAGAATTGCCTGCAATTCAGCACCAAAGTTTGTCACAGGGACTGCTTTATTTCGTAATCGTTTATCGGGATGTTCTAATACTTTCAAAAGAGCCATACAAACACTCGCTAACAAGATCAAAAAAGGAGGATTGTAACACATTTAAAAGAGCAGATGTACACGCTGGGGTGATGTGTTTTTCTATTATTTATCAGCCAACAATAAAAACCCTAGCACATGAGCTGCTTTATTGAGTTGACGATCAAAACAAGCAAAAGTAACGGATTCCTTTGATTTTTTATATAGCATATCTGCAGCTGCTAGGTGAACACTGTCATAAGCTCGCAATGCAAATGCATCAGCAAGATCAGACGCACGCTCTATCAGTGCCTGTGTGTTTTCAATTTGCAGATAGTTTTCCCAGTCTTTTGCAAATGATTTTTTAACTGATTCGAATCCATTGTCTGTCAAACTTTTCTCTCGTTTCATGCGTGAAAATGCGGCATGCGCCTCCACATATGCAAGAACATTACTTGCTACGATTTTAGCGTTTTTAATTGCTATGAGAACTTCCCGGCTAGATGCCTCAGTCACATAAGCCTTAACCAAGGCGGAAGTATCAAGATAAAGCATCATGAGCGGTCTTCTAATACATAGTCTGCTGCTGTTTTACCTTTGATCTGAGGACCCGTTTTGCTGCCTTTAGGCTTTTTACCATTCCAGCTAATCCCCTCAGTCTGCAATAGCTCTTGAACATCTTGATCTGTCGACTGAGGAATAGGTAATAATCTTGCCAATGGAACTTGATGAGAAGTGACGATAATGGGTTCGCCCTTCTGAACCTTATGCAAATAGGCCGATAAATGATTTTTAAGTTCTCTCACTGAAACCTGCATACATGACTCCTCGATGTGGCTACATTTCATCATAATTATAGACACATTTTGTGAGAAACGCAATCAGAATCAGACAACAGATCAGCTTGCAGGCAAGGAATTACTTAGGCCTGGGCGCGGATTTCTCTTCAAAATAAGGATGCTGAAGAATGAGCTTTACATCATTCTCAGAAAGGCAACGCATTTTCACTAATGCGTCTAATGATCCCGCTAACGCGTGCCGGGCAATCGGATAGTATTCAGGGAAAAATTCCATTCTGACTATTTGTTGGCTTTTGACTACACCATCGGTAACAGTCTTATCGACTTTGATATCCTTTTCTTCAGAACCCTCACCAATCTCAACAAATCCAGCATAAAAACTCTGCAGCAGCAAAACATTTTCTTCTGTGTCAAAAATAATAGAGGGCTCTGCACTATTATGTCTTCTGGTTATTTTATCTATATCAGCCGCCTCTGCTTCGCTCAATGACGGATAAATCAGCTTAATGCGCCAGACTTCATCTTTGTCATTGTAATAATATTCAAATGCTTATAATTGTAATTGTTTTTGCAACTCTGGGATTTTTGTTAATGCTGCAAAATCAATGCCTGATAAATCTAAACCACGCGCTTGTGCTCTATTAGATAAAGCTGAGGTTGTTGGTTGCGCATCTGAGCTACTTGTTTGCGGCCTGACTGACATTGTTAGCTTCTCATCCACACCGAGCGCTGGCGACGTAGAAAATAAAACTGACATCGCTGGTTTCGCTAGTGACGCAATTTTTTTATCTAACTCTTTTATTAAGCCTAACTTATCTCTATCAAAATGCTTTTCTTCACACTCATTACGCACTTGCTTCAAGGTTGCTAAATTACATTTTCCTAAAAAAGATTGAAATTTTTCTCTTCTTGTTTATTAATCGCCGCTAATAATACTTTTTTAAAGTGCGGCTTCACCATTTCTGCGCTAGGCGCAATATTCTTCGTGCCTGGATTTCTCTTATCTACGACGATTTTCCCTCTATCATCTATTGCATCTAAATGAGCAACCATTGCTTCAATTTGATCGGCAGCAGCCTCTGCTAACTTCTCTGATACAGCTAGACGATAACTTGTCACATATTTATTAGCTTGAGAGCGTATGAAATTGATCGCTGCTTTTTCAGTATCTGGTGCATTTTTACTTTTTTCATCACACCACTCTTCCACTTTTTGTTTAGCAACACTCTCGAATTCTTCACAATGTCTTCTACGAACTGCTTCCATCTCTTGAGAATCTTGATATGTGAGCCTCTTGTTTTGCATGGCTTTTTCTTGCATTTCTTGTATTTCGAATTTAATGATGAACAAGGTATCATCAGCGAGCCCTTGAAGTAGGCCACCATCGGTACCGAATGAAACCTCACCTTCCTGCAGCGAGGCAACGGTCGACTCTTTCGACTCAAATGCTTCAAACAATGTTTCCAAAACTGGATCTGCATCTTCTAAAAACTGAGAGTAGATCGCACGATATTTTTTATCGATTTCGTTTTCATAAAGAAAACATTCTGTAGATAATATATTGTCTAAACAAAGCTTGCTAAGTTCGGTTAGCTTAAGACGTTTTACTAGATTAGTAATAAATTTATCTGGATAATATAACATATCACATAATTTATTTGTGTTCTGTGATAAATTAGTCAGCGCGGTGATAATGACTGTCTGTTCTTCATCTGGTATCTCAAAGGAAGTTAATTTTTTGCGAAATGCTTCTTTTAACGTTTCGATATTCGATTGAAACTCTTGATACTTTTTTTCGTCCAATGGTTTGCGAAACAAATCTTTCAACTGCTTCATAAAATCATCAACAGTCACACGTTTTTCATTGCTTTGATTTAAAAGCGTATTCAAATCTGATGATAATTGTTGCGCTTTTTCTTCACCCAGGATTGGCGTGACAAGCGCCCGTGTTTTCTGGACCAGTTCAGCAATGCTGATGATTAACCTCTTATTTGCAACTTTTGGGAATATATTGATTATAGCCTAATTTACCCGCCAGATGATTTCATATAAGGTTTTGAAAAGTAAGAAATATCGACTAGTAATGCTATGAAAATCTTCTCTATTTTCCTATTATATTAGGCATGGTATACTATGACCATAGTATTATGACCATAGGAGTCACTCATGCACAAATCCACTTTTTCCATACAGGCCGGAGAATTTAAAGCTAAATGCTTACAACTCATGGATGATGTCGACAAAAAACATATTAGCATTACCATCACAAAACATGGCAAGCCTGTCGCTCAATTAGTGCCTATCGACTCAACTCCAGTCAGTGCATTTGGTTGTCTGAAAGATACAGTTGCCATTCAAAGTGACATCTTAAAACCTATTGATGCAGAATGGGAAGCAAACAAATGAGTTTAATTTTACTCGATACACATGTTTTTATCTGGTATACCAATGGCGATAAAGAATTATCGAAATCAGCTTGCAAAATAATTGATGTCGCCTATCAGAATAATTCGCTTTATCTCGCAGCGATTTCGTTGTGGGAAATTAGCATGTTAGATGTCAGGAAACGCATTATCTTAGAGATGCCTTGTCTAGAATGGATTAATAAAGCTCTAGAATTAACACATACACAGGTCATCGCATTAACGCCATCTATTGCAACTGATAGTTGTTTTTTGCCAGGCAAATTTCATGAAGATCCTGCTGATCGTTTGATTGTCGCAAGTGCTCGTGTTGAAGGTTTAACACTATTAACAAGAGACACAAAAATCCTGGCTTATGGGCACAGTAAGTATGTGTCAACAATGAAAGTGTAATGCTAAATTCCAACTGGGGTACAATCTGTACCCCAGTTGGAATGATCGCTGCCATTGATATAACCCATTCTGATCTTTGAAAAAGACATTAATTAATAATGATAACGACACTGCACAACATAAATTTTTTGATTCGCAATTTTGTAAACTAAGCGATGTTCATGGTCTATGCGTCTTGACCAATAACCTTTTTTTTCAAACTTTAATGGTTCTGGTTTTCCTATGCCTTTAAAAGGATGCAATTTAATGTCAGCAATAATTTTGTTTATTCGCTTAGCCATTGCAGGATTGTTTTTTTCCCAATATTTCCTATCTTCATCCGCATGAGTTGAATAAATGACCTGCATTATTTTGCCTTATCGTCTTTAATCATTTTTTCAATTTCATCGATAGATTCAGCTAATCTTGCGGCATTTGCAGGGCTTTTCATTAAGTAATAGGTTTCTTGGATGGCTTCAAAATCAGACAAAGAAATCATGACAACTGGCTCTGCTTTCGAGCGAGTAATAAGATAAGGCGTATGATCTTCGCAGACTTTTAGCATGGTTTTTGCGAGTTGCGACCTTGCGGCTGTATAAGAGAGCGTTTTCATAAATCACCTATATTCTGTACATGTACATAATATAGTACATAGTTTATCTTTTTACTATCGCTAAAACTGATATTCTTGTCTTGTGCCAGCTTAAATTGCTTCTATTGTGAATATTACCCTCCGAAACTCTTACAATATATTGATTATAAATAACTTCTCGCAAATGCAACCATTACATCTTGAAATGTCTTACTCTAATTGCTACTATTAGTAGTATACATATTACTACTAATGGTGTGATTTATGAGTACAACAAAGCTTTCCATCTCCTTGCCTTCATCACTTGTCATTTTTGTTAATGACTACCAAACCCAACACACTTGCAAAAGTAAGTCGGAAGTTGTTCAAGCGGCTATTCGATTATTACAACAAAAAGAACTAGAGGGTTTCTATCGTGCAGCTGATAGCGAAATTGACTCTGATTTTGACGCAACCTCATTTGATGGACTAGATGATGAAACGTGGTGAAATATATTATGCAAATCTGAATCCTACGCTAGGTTCAGAGATAAATAAAACAAGACCCATCGTTATTATCAGTAACAATGCAAGTAATCGCGTCTCTTCTATTCTGACAGTACTACCTATTACTTCTAACATCACTAAAGTTTACCCTTTTGAAGTTGCTTTACCCGCTAAAGCTAGTGGTTTGAATAAGGATTCAAAAATTCAATGCCATCAAATTCGAACGATATCAAAACAGCGAATTACGACAGCTGCTGCAGGTAAGGTTGATAAATCAATTATACAAAAAATTACAAATGCCATTAAGTTACATCTTGATATCGTATAAGAAACTAAACGCTACACTTCCGACATCAATCGCAAACCATCTCTATAATTTTCTGCTGCGGCGGATTGTTCGCCCATGGCTTCTAACAACTTACCTAATTCAACATAAGCTTCTAAATTCACTTCCAGTTTCAAACTGGCTTCAAAGTATTCTCGCGCTTTTCCCCATAACTGACAAAGCACGCACAATCTACCTAACGTAAGGTACAACATAGCTTGATTGGGAAATTGCTTTAACCACCCTTCTGCCATCGCTAATTGTTTTGCAGGTTGCGCTGTGATAAACAAACCATACAAGCGTATTAATTCTTTGTTGCCGGTTTTTTTGATGGTTTTAGCGAGTAGCGGCTCAACCTCTGATGCTAATTCTGAATAAGGTAATAACTTAGTCACATAACAAGCAATTAATTCAGGCTCTTCACGATAGTTTTTAGGGATAGACTCCCAAAAATTCTGAATCTGCTGCACGTTTTTATTGTCCGACGCTTTCAATAATTCTTGATATATTTTAGCTTCAAAATATTTCACTTGATCACTGTCCACAACTTTTGCTTTACGCAGACTCGGTAATAAATCTAATAGGGCTTGCCAGTCGCCTAACCGCACCGTCAGACGTTCCAATAATTTCAAGACAAATTTGTGTTGCGGTGCGATAGAACGCAAATGCGATAAGGTGGCTAACGCTTGTTCTAATTGACCTTGATCTAATTGCAATTGTGTTTGCATCAAACCAATTGCAAGCTCCGCATGTGGCGCAATAGCATAAGCTTTACGTAAATAAGTATCACGCTTGTCATAAGCCTCGCGTTCATGCGCTGCTTTTGCTGCCGCGAGATAATTAATTAAAGGGGCATCTGACTGTGGAATACCTTCCAACAAAAATCCTTCCGCTTTAGACCAATTTCCCTCTATCAATTCGATCAAACCACGATTGGTTTTGTTATACGCTTTATGCATACGACGCCAGCGCAACCAATTGCGAAAACGAAACAATGAAAAATCCACCCTATCAAACAAGCCCAACAACGTATGACCGACATAAAATAACAATAGTGCAGCGACAACAGCTGCCCAAAGCGGCATTTCAACTGTCCAATTGTGATAAGAAATAAAAGCAAATCCTGGATCTTCTGCGATTTTTAAACCGAGAAAAACAGAAACAATTAAGATCAATAAAAAAATAATAAAACGACGCATGTTGAGTTCCTATTTATGCATTACGTTGTGCTGCCATATAATCCTGAAATGCTTGCAAAGACGCAGTCAGCGCGGGGAAATCTGGGCGTATCACGACGCTTTGTAATTTTGTCATATTACTTATCATTTCTTGTGTTATCGGCGAATCTTGTAAAAAGTATTGCTGCACCCATGACGTCGCTTGCTGCAAACTCTTGCGATAAATTTCAGGTTGTTTATGCACAACAGCGGACATGGCTTGTTGCAACATCGCATGACAATTTTGATATAAATATTGCTGTCCATCAGGAGAAATGAAAGGACGCTCTCCCGGTTTGTTATAACGCACAATAATAATTTGTCGCATCACATTCCATGATTGTTGCAAACCTTTTCGCCACCAAGATTGATGCGCGGCATCTGTCTGTCCCGCTTGATCGGAGGGAGCCGCCGGTCGAAAATTGGGTAAAGGTAATTTATCTACTTGATCATTGAGCGCAGATAATTGCAAATAAACACCGGTTGAATCAGCGACGGGGACATTTTGCAATGCTGCGATGTTAGCCGCCAAGGCTTTACGAATCGGCAACACTTTGGCATCTGACAACACACTTAAATCTTGATCTGCTGTTTGCAGTAACTTAATCACAAGACTAACATTATCACCGACTTGCAAATTATCATTTGCCAATTTCGCGAGATAATATGCTTCTGCGACAGACCACGCATCTTTATTACCATGTTGCGCCACATTGAGATCGGCAATCATTTGCTGTTGTTTTGATAATGCTTCACGCCCCTCTGAAATAGCTTGCTCGGAATCATTCAGTGATTTCTCTAATGCGGTGATTTGATTTTGATTAATTTCCACTTGATGCATGAAGCGAACGGTTTGTTTGGCTAAGCGTCTATGCAAGCTGATTAAGCGGCCATAACCAAAATACAATGTGACGATTAAAGCCGTCACAACGACTGCCGCAAATACCATCCCAATATTAGCCCAAGGTAAGCTTTTTTTGACCGTCGTAATATCGATAGTCTCTCTCTCATTCTCCATACAATGTCCTTTTCATTTTTTATGATTTGCATAGCGGTCTAAGACTGCCATGATAGCATTGTGGCTCGCATTCTTTGCTAATAATATTGTTTTAAAGCCCAAATCTTTTGCAATCACTTGCGTACGTGGACTTATCACAACCAAAGGAATGGACTCTAACTTTGACCAAGCGCTTTTTAATAATTCTTTTAAATTACGTATCACTTCGCCTGACGTCCCGACCATAGCATCGATTTGATTATTGGCTAATAAATCAAGATAGCCCGTCACATCCAGCTCAGGTATTTCTCTACGATAGACAATGATATGAGAAATTAGAGCGCCGCGCATTTTAAGCGATTGCGCAAGCCAATCATGCCCACCTTCTCCGCGAATAATAGTAATTTTTTTTCCCTCAATCTGCTGAAATTCAGGCAAAAGCAATAACCCTTCACTACTCCATTGCTCTTTTGGAAAAACATGCAAAGGCAATCCTACGGATTCTAAAACTTTTGCTGTACTCGTTCCAACAGCGGCTACTTTCAGATGTGCAGGAAAGTGCGGCCAAAATGCTTTAATCATGTCAGAACTGATGGTAACCGCGCTCGCACTGATGAAAATCAACCAATCCTGTCTATCGATTTTTGCAATCTGTCGATTCGCGATCCCTGCATCAGCAATTGGTACTATATTAACGGTTGGAAAATAAATACTTTCGCCACCCGCCGCATTGATATGCTCGCAGAGAATTTCTCCCGTAGGCCTGGGGCGTGTCACTAAAACACGTAAACCATGAAGATAATACTGAATATTTGCCTGATTTGTCATAGTGTCTCGCTATAACTTTAAGACCCGTGCTGCACCTTGATGCAACAAATTTTCCGCGACCTGGATGCCTAATGCTTCTGCTTGGTTTTCAAAAGCATCCGCTTCTGCTTGCAAAATTGTTTTGCCATCCAGGCTGCCAACCAACCCTTTTAAAAAAATTTTTTCTTGCTTTATTTCAGCATACGCAGCGATAGGTAACTGACAGCCGCCCCCTAAGCGCTGACACAAGGCGCGCTCTGCTTGCACACAAGTATAACTGACAACATCATTTAACGGTGCTAATAGCGCATGAATCTCTTTATCGGCTTCTCTACATTCTATGCCCAACACACCTTGACCAGGTGCCGGTAGAAATTGATCTCTATGAAAAATTTGTGTCGCCCGATCTAAAAAGCCCAAGCGTTTCAATCCAGCTGCCGCCAAAATAATAGCATCAAATTCACCAGAGGCTATGCGCTCTAAGCGAGTATTTACGTTGCCGCGTAATCCTTTTATTTGTACATCAGGACACAAAGCCAACAACTGACTCTGCCGGCGCAGACTAGATGTACCAACGACGGCGCCTTTAGGCAGTTCATCTAATGAAGCATATTGCGTTGAAATTAACGCATCCCAAGGTTCTTCTCGTTCACACATAACAGGCAAACAAAGTCCTTCTGGTAGCACCATAGGCAGGTCTTTCATAGAATGCACGGCGATATCGGCTCGACCATCCAATAAGGCTTCTTCTAGTTCTTTCACGAATAAGCCTTTGCCACCCACTTCTGAAAGTGAAATATACGGCATTCTGTCAGCTTGCGTGGTCATCCCCAATAATTTAACAGAAAGCCCCGGGTGCGCTTTTTCTAACGCAGCTTTCACCCAGTTGGCTTGCCATAGGGCTAGCGGGCTCTCGCGGGTGGCGATGGTGAGATGCTGTTTTGTCATAATGCTTCCACTGTTCTGGCGAAAAGATATTGTAACGCCATTTATTATCTTTTACGATTAAGCCTGTCTCACCACAAGGATGACCCATGTCACACTCACTGACGGAATATGATAATTTCATCCACCGCGAGATGCTCGTCCATCCTGCCTTATTCATGCACAAGAAGGTAGAGTCTATCGCTATCATCGATTGTGACGACACCAGTATCGCCCATGAAGCACTCAAACATAGTTTGATAAAAAACATCTGTCAAATTACG
>CAJCIZ010000205.1 GCA_903970525.1 Myxococcales bacterium
GTCGGGAAATAAGCTGCGCGCGCCTCATCCACTAAAGCACGTGCTTGTCTGTAATTGGCTTCTGCCGCCGCCACACTTTGATTAGAGCGATTCAGTTGTTGCTCAAGGTCCGCTAACTGTGGGTCATGAAAAATCGTCCACCAGCGACCGCGATCAAATGCATCCATAGGCTCAGCAACTTTCCAATGTTTAGAGGCTTCTTTAAATTTAACGGGCGTTACCGCGGGTGGACGCTTGTAATCAGGTCCAACCACGCAAGCACTGACGAGAAGCGTAATTGATAACAACACACTGCATTGGCGAAGATTCAATATCAATTTTTTCATTTTTCCTTCCTCACTCACGGCCACCTATTCTGATTTCAATACCCAACGTCGTGGCGATATTTTTTTCCATTTAGCTCTACACCATTTTTCACAACCGTCTAAATAAAGATAAATCACAGGCGTCGTATAAAGCGTCAACATTTGACTCACAATCAAACCCCCTATGATTGCGATTCCCAAGGGTCTGCGCAGCTCAGATCCTGCGCCAAAACCAATTGCCAAAGGCAGCGCGCCTAACATAGCCGCCATGGTTGTCATCATAATAGGACGAAATCGCAAAACAGCTGCTTGATAAATTGCCTCTTGCGTCGATTTTTTTTCTTCTCTTTCAGCAGTCAAGGCAAAATCAATCATCATGATAGCGTTTTTCTTCACAATACCAATCAGCAAAATAATTCCAATTAATGCAATAATACTAAAATCGGTACGCATTAATATCAATGCCAGTAATGCACCTACACCAGCCGATGGCAAGGTTGAGAGAATAGTAATTGGATGAATTAAACTTTCATATAAAATTCCCAATACAATATAAACTGAGATCAATGCTAACAGAATAAGAAAGGGTTCATTAGCCAACGATGCCTGGAAAGCTTGCGCTGTTCCTTGAAAAGAGCCGCGCACCGTTGCGGGCAAAACCATTTTTTGCACGGCATCACCCACCATATTCACTGCATCGCCTAGCGCATACCCTGGTAACAAATTAAATGATAGCGTTGTTGCAGGTGCGAGCCCTTGATGATTCACAGATAAGAGTGTCGAAGATGGCGAGAAACTGGCAAATGCAGATAATGGCACTTCTGTCCCACCAGGTGACAACACATAAATATCATGCAAGGTTTCTGGATATTGTAAATATTTAGGCGCGACTTCCATCACAACATAATATTGATTTTTCGACGTATACATCGTTGAAACCAAACGTTGTCCAAACGCGCTATAGAGTGTCTGATCTATCAATTGCGATGTGATACCAAAACGCATCGCCGAATCATGATCAATAGTCACATACGATTGCAAACCATGATCAAGCTGATCACTGTTTACATCAGCAATACCATGCAATTTCGCTAACTGCTGCGTAACACGTGGCGACCACAAATTAAGATCCTGTAAATTGTCAGCAACCAGCGTATATTGAAACTGCGCATTCCCTTGTCTGCCGCCAATCACAATATCTTGGGCGCTCTGTAAATACAAATTAGCGCCAGTCACTGTCGCTAATTCGCCACGCATCCGATTGATCGCATCATCTGAAGTTCCCTTACGATCGCTATAAGGCTTAAGCGAAATAAAGACTGAGCCAGAGTTTGTTCCGTTACCACCACCGATAAAGCCCACAACATTTTGCACTGCAGGATCTTTTTGAATAATTGACACATAAGATGTCAGTTTTTTTACCATGGACTGAAACGAAATATTTTGATCGGCTTGTATGGATCCTGTGATACGTCCCGTGTCTTGTTGTGGGAAAAATCCTTTGGGTATGACAACAAATAAGTAAACATTAAGAACAATAGCCGCTATGGTCAAAAAGAGCATCAGACGCGGATGTCCTAATGCCCATTGTAAACTGCTTTCATATCTTTCTTTGAGACGGACATGGAAATCACTGAAATATGAGCTTTCTTCCTCTTGATTCTGATCCGACTTGAGTAATCGTGAACACATCATAGGTGTCACTGTTAGCGAAACCAATAATGAAACAAGAATAGTGACAGATAAAGTGATAGCAAATTCACGGAATAGACGCCCCACGATGCCAGTCATTAATAATATCGGTATAAAAACAGCGATCAGCGATAGACTCATGGACAATACGGTGAAACCAACTTCTTTCGCGCCATCGAATGCAGCAGCCATGGGCTTCAGTCCATTCTCAATGTGACGCGTGATATTTTCAAGCACAACAATTGCGTCATCAATCACAAAGCCTGTGGAGATAGTCAGCGCCATTAAAGATAAATTATCTAGACTATACCCGAGCAAACGCATGATGCCGAATGTGCCCAACAATGACAACACAACAGCAACACCCGGAATAATCATCGCACGCAAACTACCCAGGAAAAAATACACGACGGCAATCACCAATAATATTGCCATGACCAAGGTAGCTTCCACATCGTGCAAAGAAGCCCGAATCGTTGTGGTGCGATCCATCGCAACATTGATATTAATCCCCGCAGGAATGGATGCTTTCATTTGTGGCAAAATAGCATTGACGTGATCTACTGTATTAATCACATTTGCACCAGGTTCTTTGAATACCACGAGAACAACCGATGGCTTACCATTCGATAATCCAGCATTATGGACGTCTTGCACAGAATCAATCACATCACCGACATCTGAAACACGCACAGGGTTATTGTTACGATATGCAATAATGAGCGGTTTATATTGATAGGCTTTAAACATTTGATCGTTTGTGACTATTTCAGAAGTGCTCAGATTATTCGAGAGCTGCCCTTTTGGAATATTGACGTTAGCTGCAGCTATCGTGCTTGCCACATTATTTAAACCGATCCCATATTTATTTAACGCCGTTGGATTCAATTCGAGACGTACAGCAGGCAGTGAACTTCCTCCAACACTCACTTGTCCTACACCATTCACTTGTGACAACCGCTGCTCTAGCAAAGTGGATGCAATGTCATACATTTCACCCTTACTGTAAATATCCGATGTCAGCGCAATAATCATGATAGGTGCATCGGCAGGATTCACTTTACGATACGTAGGATTACTCGGTAAATTTGCCGGCAAATTACTGTGGGCTGCATTAATCGCAGCTTGCACATCACGCGCAGCGCCATCGATATCACGTGATAAATCAAATTGTATCGTAATGCGCGTTGAACCCAAGCCACTAGAGGAAGTCATTTGTGTCACACCCGCAATAAAACCTAACTGACGTTCTAACGGTGTTGCAACAGAAGTCGCCATATCTTCTGGACTTGCACCAGGCAATGAGGCTTGCACACTAATGGTGGGAAATTCAATTTGTGGCAACGGCGCAACGGGTAACAAATTAAAAGCAACCAAGCCTGCAACAACCACACCTAATGCCAACAAGGTTGTCGCAATCGGTCGTTTTATAAATGGTGATGATAAATTCATCCCTATTCCTCTGCGAGATTCACACCAAATTTTCGCGCGTGCCATGCCATCAATCGTCGCAACAGATTATCAAACGCTAAATAAATCACAGGCGTCGTATAAAGTGTAAGTAATTGACTGACTGCGAGACCCCCAATAATAGCAATACCGAGTGGCCTGCGTAATTCTGATCCCATTCCACTGCCTAACGCGAGCGGCACAGCACTTAACATCGCTGCAAATGTTGTCATCACAATTGGCCTGAAGCGTAATAAACACGCTTCATAAATTGCATCTAATGGTTCTTTGCCATGCAATCGTTCTTGCTCTAATGCAAAGTCAATCATCATGATCGCGTTTTTCATCACAATACCAATCAATAAAATAATGCCTATGAGCGCGATAACATTCAATTCACTTCCAAACAATATCAACGCTAACAAAGCGCCGACACAAGCTGAAGGTAGCGTAGATAAAATTGTGAGTGGATGGATAAAACTTTCATATAAAACGCCCAGCACGATATACACAACAATAATCGCCGCTAGCATGAGCCAGCCTTCATTGTTTAATGAATTTTGAAATGTTTTAGCCGTCCCTTCAAAACTTGTTTCTACACTATCAGGAATGTGTAAATCTTGTTTTGCACTCTCAAAAGCATGCACCGCATCACCTAACGAGGCGCCAGGCGCTAAATTAAATGAAATAGTGGAAACAGGAAATTGATCCTGGCGACTCACCACCAGAGGTCCTATCCCTTCTGAAACTTGTGTAAAAGCACTCAGTGGAATAGGACTACCTGTTGCAGAATTGAGATAAATATTATTGAGCGATTCCGGTGTTTTCTGTAAGGCATGCAAGGCTTCTAAGACGACATGATATTGATTGCGCTGTGTGAACATCGTCGACACTTGGCGTTGACCAAATGCATCATACAAAGTCTCGTCAATTACCTGCGTTGTGATACCCAAGCGAGAGGCTGTATCACGATCAATTGAAATAAACGTTTTCAACCCTGAATTTTGTTGGTCACTGGCGACGTCGCGCAACTCCGGCACATTCTGTAATTTACTGACTAACAACCCAGTCCATTTTGAAACACTGATCGCATCGGGCGCACCTAAACTATATTGATATTGTGTACGCGAGACGCGATCATCAATTGTTAAATTTTGCACGGGCTGCATATAGAGCGTCACACCAGGAATTTGCGCAAGCTTCGGTTGCAAGCGCCGAATGACGTCACTCGCACTCATTTTACGTTCTGCAATAGGTTTTAAGTTAATGAGCATGCGGCCACTGTTCAAGGTTATATTACTGCCATCAATACCAATAAACGATGACAAACTGTCAACGGCAGGATCTTTCAATACTTCACGCGCGAGTGTTTGCTGGCTTTCAGACATCGCATTAAATGAGATGGATTGTGACGCTTCAGAAATACCTTGTATGACGCCTGTGTCTTGCACAGGGAAAAAGCCTTTTGGAATGACAAAAAAAAGAATTCCAGTTAAAATCAATGTGCCAAACGCTATCGCCAACATCAAGGGTTGGCGGTCCAACACCCAATGCAATGAACTGCCATAACGATCAACCAATCGTTGCTGCATACGCTCTGAATAAAGCTCAAAACGGCTGAGTTCACTTGTTTTATGATGACGCAACATGCGCGAACACAACATAGGTGTCAATGTTAAGGAAACAAAAGCAGAAATCAAAATTGTCACAGAAACTGTGACGGCAAATTCACGGAATAAAAGCCCAACAATATCACTCATAAATAACAAAGGAATTAAAACTGCGATTAATGAAATCGTCAACGACATAATGGTAAAACCAATTTGTGCAGAACCTTTTAACGCTGCTTCAAACGGTTTTTCACCCATTTCAATATAACGGGTGATGTTTTCTATCATCACAATAGCATCGTCGACAACGAAGCCCGTTGCGATCGTCAATCCCATCAGTGTCAAGTTATTAAGACTGAAGCCAAATAAATACATCATGCCAAACGTACCTACCAATGACAATGGCACTGAAATACTTGGAATAATGGTTGCTGGGATATTTCGTAAAAATAAAAAAATCACCATGACTACGAGCGCAACTGCTAAAATTAATTCAAACTGCACATCGTGTACTGATTCACGAATGGTCACTGTCAAATCCGTTAACACTGAGATATGAATTCCGCTAGGCAAAGTCGGATTAAGCTGTTTCAACAATTTTTTAACACGATCAGCGACTGCAATCACATTTGCACCTGACTGACGTTGTATATTCATAATCACAGCAGGTTTCGTGTTCATCCAGGCTGCTAAAAATGCATTTTCGGATTCATCACTTACTGTTGCGATATCAGATAACCTGACGGGCGCATTATTTTTATAAGCAACAATCAAAGGTTTAAAATCAGCACTCGTCAGCAGCTGATCATTATCGTTGATCGTATAAGAAAGCCGCGGTCCATCAAAACTCCCTTTTGCCGTGTTTACATTGGCAGAGGCGATCGCCGTACGTATTGCTTCCAATGACAAGCCATAAGCAGAAAGTGCGTTGGGATTTGCCTGTACTCGCACAGCAGGACGTTGACCACCGCTAATACTCACCAAACCCACACCGGGTAATTCTGAAATTTTCTGTGATAACCGTGTATCAGCAAAGTCTTCGACTTGCGGCAAGGGCAGTACACTCGAGGTCAATCCTAAAGTTAAAATTGGCGCATCCGCAGGATTGACCTTGCTATAAATTGGCGGATAGGGAAGATCTGCTGGTAAATAACCGGATGCTGCATTAATGGCTGCTTGTACTTCTTGTTCAGCGACATCCAAACCCAAATCCAGATCAAATTGCAATGCAATAACTGAAGCGCCGTTTGAACTGGTTGATGTCATTTGATTCAGACCAGGCATTTCACCAAACTGTCGTTCTAGAGGGGCTGTCACATAAGACGCCATCACATCAGGGCTCGCACCTGGATAAAACGTTGAGATTTGAATCATAGGATATTCAACTTGCGGCAGAGAAGACACTGGCAACAATTGATAAGCAGCAATACCGGCTAATAGAATCGCTATCATGATAAGCGTGGTAGCAATAGGCCTAAGAATAAATAGACGAGAGGGACTCATGCAGCACTACGCCGTGAATTGTGACTGTCGGCTTGCGAAAGAGAATGATTGCTGGAAGATGCTACAATGACTTTTGCACCATCAGTTAATTTATCCGCACCTTCTACGACTACGGATTGTCCCAGTGAAACGCCGGATGTAATAACCGTGTCAGCCTCACTCGCGACTCCCACAACAACGGATTTAACACTCACCGTCTTGTTCGCATTCAACACATAAACAAACGTACCATTTACGCCATACTGAATAGCGGCTGTTGGAATAAGAATCGCATTTTGTAACGTTTTGATAAGCAATTTCACATTCACGAATTGGTTGGGAAATAAAGTATTATCGCCATTTTGAAATTGCGCTTTGAGTCTGACAGTCCCTGTCGTTGGATCAATTTGGTTATCTATGGTGAGGAGTTCGCCTGTCGCAAGCAATTTATTTTGCGCTCTATCATAGGCTTGCACTTGTAATGTTTGGCCCGCATCTACCAAGGCTAACACTTCAGGGATGTTATCTTCAGGCAGTGTAAAAATAGTTGTAATTGGATTCAGTGTGTCAATAATCGCAATGCCTGTTGTATCGGATACTTGCACGTAATTACCTGGATCAACGAGACGTAAACCAACACGTCCATCGACGGGCGATGTGATTTTGCAATAAATTAAATTTAATTTTGTCGCTGCGATTAATCCTATATCTAACTGTACTGTTCCTTCATCTTGTTTCACTAAAGCGACTTGCGTGTCATAAATTTGCTTCGACACAGAGTCTTGATGCCATAACGTGGCATACCGTTTTAAATCTAATTTAGCATTGTCTAATAAAGCTTGGTCGCGTACGAGTTGTCCTTGATATTCTATTAACTGCGCTTCATACGGACGAGGATCAATTTGTGCCAACAAATCACCTTTTTTAACAAACTGCCCTTCTTTGAAAAAGACTTCTTGTAACTGCCCATTGATTTGCGTTTTTACCGTCACAGTATAAGTCGGCGTTACGCCGCCTAAACCAGATAAATAAACGGGGACATCACGACTCTGTGCAGCAGCAGTGACCACAGGTTGTGGTGGATGAGCGTGACGCCCATTTGATGTCAGCTCTAAAGCCTGTTGAATCATTAACAAGAGAACCACAAAAAGCAATACAGCAAACCAAAAACGTAATTTCCGGTTAAACGGCCGCTTTTTCGAATGGACATATTTCGCTTGAATATTGCGATTCAATTTGGGGAACATAGGCATGTTCACATCGCTCTAATGCATTGCTACTAACCCACTAACTCATTGTTTTCTATGATGACATTTATATTGGAATTATCAAGGGAAATAGCTTAATTGGGCATTATTCTATCAAGGTTTTAACGTCTAAACCCGCAATAGCACAACACCAATCCCAACACTAAATCAATCCCAGCTGCGATATATGCGCAACTCATACTATTTACAAACTGAGCAGACGCATACTCAATATATTGTGGATAGAAAATGATGCTTGCGCCTTTAATCACGGTCAACCATGCAATAATCGTCACAAGAACCCGCCAATTCCATTGCCAAATATTGTGACTCACCACTGCCAGCAAACCAATAATCAACGTGAAAAATCCAGCCACAAACATTAATGGCGCATCGTTGAGTAAAACACTGATATTTACCATGAATTGATGCATGTCTATCAACATCGCCATGCTGATAATGATGAGATAAATTCCCATGACTTTGCTTAAATATTTAGAAACATCCATGTCTTATTCCTCCAGATTCGCGATAATCATTATTGCGTGTCGTCTGATTGAGTTATTTCATTAAGACTTTATACTATTTTACTGATGAAAGCATCACAATGGCTGAGTGTATTTTGCTCTCATATGCCTGCGATGGCTTTGTCACGCACAACAGCTTCTTCTCATCAAAAAAGTAAGATTGACTTCTCTCATGCTCATTTTACAATAATTGCATCTATCCTTAATGAGCCGCATGGATGCTTATGAACAAAGACCTCACAAAATCTATTGATTACACAATATCCAGCAATATTCAAAAGCAAACCAAGAGGGTCAAAATGAAAAGGAATTCCTCCAAAGCAATCATTCAAGACCTTTTACAATTAGCTGGCATAACAATCGATGGTGACAAGCCATGGGACATGCGCATCCATAATGAAGCTTTTTATTCACGCATAGTGCGAAATAAAGATTTAGGGCTAGGTGAATCATATATGGATGGCTGGTGGGATTGTCCTCAAATCGATATGTTGATCGATAGACTCTGCAGAGCCAGAATTGATAACCACATCAAAAATACAAAATTTCTATTTAAAATTCTAGCGGCCAAACTTTTTAATTTACAAACAAAGACACGCGCGCTGGAAGTGGGTAGAAAACATTACGATCTTGGCAACGATCTCTTCCAATTAATGTTAGATAGTCAAATGAATTACACTTGCGGATATTGGAAAAATGCCACAACACTAGACGAAGCACAACTCGCAAAATTAGATCTCGTTTGTAGAAAACTGATGTTAAAACCTGGGATGCGTTTACTCGATATTGGATGTGGATGGGGAACATTAGCAAAATTTGCTGCGGAAAATTATGGCGTCAATGTTGTCGGGATTACCATTTCACAAGAACAATGCAAATTAGCACAAGACCGCTGTCAAAATCTTCCTGTCGAAATTCGTTTTCAAGATTACCGCGATTTAAACGAAAAGTTTGACCGCATTGCTTCATTAGGGATGTTTGAGCATGTTGGGTATGCAAATTATCGTAATTATATGAAAGTCATCAATCGCTGTTTAACAGATGATGGGATTTTTCTCTTACACACTATCGGAAATAATGAATCAACAGTACATGCTGCGCCCTGGATTACAAAATATATTTTCCCCAATGGAATGATTCCTTCTATCACACAAATCGGCAAAGCTTCAGAAAAAATTCTGGTGATGGAAGACTGGCATAACTTTGGTCCGGATTATGATAAAACGCTTATGGCTTGGCATCACAACTTCAATCAGAATTGGGAAAAAATTCAATCCAATTACGATGAAAGATTTTTCAAAATGTGGAATTTTTATTTGTTGCATTGTGCGGGTGCTTTTCGCGCACGCATGATGCAATTGTGGCAAATTGTGTTTTCTAAAAATGGGTTGCCTGGGGGTTATGAAGCGCCTCGGTGATTTCATTCCTTAACCTACACCCTCGTCACTTGCCCCACTCTTTTGGGTCATTACTTAGGGTCAGGGACCAGCCTCAGAGCGGCATTATCATTAATGGGCATAGTTTGTTATTGTTTTATTACAATTATCATAGATAATGTCCATTTTATTACATTAGTGAATGTTTTATGACATTTCCCTTGTATTTTCCTTAAATTATGCAAGGCTTGTGCTTATATTTTGACTATGTTAATGTTTTATTACAAAAGTAGCAAAATATGATTACTTTATTACACTCATGCGCGCTTTTATACAAATTAACCTCGTGATGAAGGTTTTATAACAATTGGATAATTATGAATAAAATGCCTGTTGGGTACAAAGCAATCAGCGAAAAGTTAGGGCTGAAAAATATTCCCCACTATCGTGAATCCTATATCGCAAATCACGGTAGAGGGAAAACAATAATAGATAACCATCATGAAATCCATATCTACCCAAAAACGTATGCTCTGAAAAATGAAAATAATCTTTTCGAGCATTTAGAATTTGCGCTCAAATATGACGGAATGAATCTGGAGATCATTAAAGCTTTTTTCGAAAAAACAGTAAAAAATAATATTGTTGAGTATATACAAAATCAACCAACAGGCGTGTACTCTAGAAAAATTTGGTTTCTTTATGAATTTCTGATGCAAGATCAATTACCTCTGCAAGATTGTCGACAGGTTAAATACGCTGATTTGCTCGATTCAAAAAAATATTTTACTTGCTCAGCGATCAAAAGCACTAGGCATGCTATTAATAATAATCTGTTAGGCAATAATTTATTTTGTCCATTTGTGCGTCGCACTGAAACCATAGAAAAATATATTAATTTACATTTAGATAATAAAACTAAGGCACTCTTAGAAAAATATGATAATCGTCTTATCACAAGAGCATGCAACTATCTTTATACTAAAGAAACCATGTCATCGTATCAAATAGAAAGAGAACAACCGGACAAAAATAGAATTACTCGCTTTGTGAACCTCTTGCAACAGGCTCACTCAATAGAAATGATATCGAAAGAGAAATTAATTGAATTACAAAATGTGATCGTCGATTCGCGATTTATAGACATGGATTATCGCCATAGACAAAACTATGTTGGAGAAACCGTCAATCCCTATTTTCAAAGAATACATTACATCTCGCCCAAGCCAGAAGATGTCCCTGAATTGATGCAAGGTATTTTAGATTCATCAAGCAGAATGCTTTCCACTGCCGAACTACATGCGGTTATTATCGCTGCCGCTATCTCATTTGGTTTCGTTTATATTCATCCCTTTGAAGATGGAAATGGAAGAATTCATCGATTTTTAATTCACTATATTTTATCAAAAAAATATTTTACTCCAAAAGATATGATCTTCCCTGTATCCTCCGTCATGCTAAAAAATATGCGCGCATATGACGCAACACTTGAATCTTTCTCAAAACCCCTACTCTCTGTTTTAACAAATTATATTTTAACTGAAAATGGCATCATGACTGTTAAACAAGATAGCGCTTCCTATTATCAATATATTGATTTTACTGCCATGACAGAGTACTTATTTTCATGCATCGAAGAGGCAATAACAAATTATATAGAGCGTGAAATTAAATTTCTTATTAACTATGATAATGCTAAACAATCTATACAAGAAGTTGTTGATATGCCTGACAATCAAATCGACTTATTCATTAAATTTGTGATGCAAAACAATGGTGCTTTATCGACAAATAAACGCGATCAATTCTTTTCTTTATTGACAGATAATGAAATTAAGCAACTGACCGCAATTGTTCGCGAGATGATGATCAACGACTAACGAAAAATAATATGATAGGAAATATTGCCATAAATCAATATGTTAAAATACTCCATCTGCATCAGATAAAGCGCTATACTATATAAGAACCTGTAGATTCGTGGACTCAATGATAGGGAGGAATCACCATGAAACGCCTCAGCATGCTTGCCGCTTTGATTTCAGCTTGTTGTATGCTTGCCTTCACAACAGCTAACGCCAACCCTATGGACAACTTGGCAAAAGACGCCGCCAATTTTGTCAATGATACATCTGCCGCCCTGAAAGACACGGCAATCATTGCATCCATTCATGCGAAAATTGTCTTAGATAAAAATCTCTCTAACTATGATATCAGTGTCGATAGTAATAATGGTGTTGTGACATTATCAGGCGAAGTCAACTCAGACAATGAATTACAAACACTTGTTCAACTTGCCACGTCTACCGACGGCGTCAAATCCGTGAATACATCAAAGTTGATGGTAAAAAAAAGTAAACAAGTTTTCTCTGATATGGCAATCACCGCAAAAGTAAAAAGCGCCTTCATGAAAGAAAAAATATTTGGCGACAAAGATGTGTCAGTCATGTCTGTCTCGGTTGAAACTAAAAATGGCGTAGTCTATTTAAGTGGCACAACAGATAATGAAAAACAAACTCAAAATGCAATCAAACTTGCGCAAGCCGTATCCGGTGTCACACGTGTGGAATCAACTATTGTGACGATGAAGAAGTAGCAGGATAAGCTAGAATATATTGAATCGTTGCCCGCAATTGCGCATCGCTACACTCAAAACATCCACCGCGCGCGGGCATAGCGCCAATACCGTGTAGTGTAATCTGCATCAACGCATCCATTCCAAGCTTACGACGAATCTCCCATGCTTTCCTATCGCCTACGCGCGGCGCTTTCACATCGATCAAAGGTTGCGGGCTGTGGCATGAGGCACAAAATTCTTTAAAGATTTTCTCGCCAGCAAGTGGATCGCCGGCGAGCTGTTTCACAAAGAGTGCAGGATAGTGAAAAGTTTCAATCGTCGTGTCTGTTGGCAGAGTAGTCTCTGCGTGGTGTAGATGGAGCGAAAAAAGAAAACCACAAAGACCACTGCCAATTAAGATAAATAAAACAATGACTCTTTTAAGCGGCATGTGTCGGTTCTGCTGGCAGCGCTTTCAACTCACGCAGATAATCCAACAAATTCTGTTCCGTACTCGGGCCGACAATTTCTTTTACCACTTTTCCTTTGGGATTTAGGATAAATGTCATGGGTAAGACATTGATATCATCCAGCTTGTAAACTGATGCGGGATCTTCTGCTAATACCGGATAAGCGATATCGGCTTTACGTATTGCTGTTTTTAAGTCATCCGGCGGTAACTGATCAAAATTATAGCTTAGCAGCACGATATTTTTATGCTGATTATTTTTATAAAAATGATTTAGCTCTGGCGTTTCTTGAATACAGCCGCGACACCAGCCAGCCCAATAATTCACAATCACCCACTTGCCTTTGAGATCAGCGTTTGAAATTGCATTGCCTTGCGCGTCATGAAAAATTGCGCCGGCTTGCGCGCAACTCATTGTCACTAGCAGGCAGAGAAAAAACAGTATCTTGTGTAGACGCATTTTAATTCCTCACTGAGTAAAAATGGTTATCTATTCGACAACATAAATTTATAATCTTTAACCAATTGCTCAGCCTTATGTGGAAACGACAAGTATGCTTGCAACTGACCTTGTGGATTAAACACCATAATTTCTGCGCTATGGTTAATCGTATATTGGTTTTTGTTTTCACCCACTTGCATTTTTGCTGACACAATATGTAACTGTGCTTTTAATTTATCAACTTCCGGCATTTCTGCGCGAACGCCAATAAAATGTGGATTGAATGCGGTGACATATTCATTCATTCTCTCAACAGTATCACGATCAGGATCAACTGACACCATCACAACTTGTGGCATTTTATCGGGCGGCAAATCTTTAGAAAGCGTTTGATACATTTGATTAAGGGCTGCCATCGTAGTCGGACAAATCATACCGCAATTCGTAAAGCCAAAAAACATCAGCGTCCAGTGATCTTTCAGACTGGCTTTTGTAAATGCTTGTCCGGCATTATCTGTTAAATTAAAATCATTGATAGTGGTAGGCTTTGTTAAATAAACACCATCAATTTTTGATTCTTCATGAATAGCGATACTATTATTATCTTTATGAAGAATACCAAAATAGATGACACAAACTGAAATCACCATCAAGGCTAACACTAACAGTGCAATAGTTTTATGATGCGTTTTTTTCTGTTTCGCTTTTCGTGGCATGGGATGACCCTTTATAATTTAATAAAATAATAATGATCGATTAACAACAATAAAAACAATATCCCTAAATAAGTAATGGAATAATGAAATGTCCGTATTGCATCTTGTCTATCATCTAGCAAATATAACCGCATCACATGATAGAGAAACACACTGTTAGCCAGCATGACGCCAATAATATATATGCCACCTGACATATTGATAATATAAGGCAATGCAGTCACACAAATAAGTAAAATAGTATAGAGCAAAATATGCAACTTAGTATACGCCACACTGTGCGTGTGTGGGAGCATAGGAATATTCGCTTTTGCATAATCTTCTAGCCGGTAAATCGCTAACGCCCAAAAATGAGGCGGCGTCCATACATAAATAATCAGCATCAACAATAAAGCATCTGCATTGACCGATCCAGTCACGGCCGTCCACCCTAAAAGTGGCGGCGCGGCCCCTGCAAGACCACCGATGACAATATTCTGCGGTGTCGCATGTTTGAGATACAAGGTATAAAACACCGCATAACCAATTAAAGAAAGAAAGGTCAGCGCAGCCGTCAACGGATTCACCAGAAAAAACAAAATCAACATACCCATCAAACAAATACCACTGGCGAACAATAGGCTATTTTTTGTAGAAATCTTACCTTGAACAATAGGACGATTTTGCGTGCGCCTCATGAGTTTATCAATGTGTTGATCGGCTGCGTGATTCAATGCCGCTGCCGCACCTGCAACCAGAGCGATGCCTAAATTTCCAAATATCAATGGCATAAAAGGCACAGAAAGAGACGGCGCAAGACACATGCCAACCAATGACGTTAAGATCATTAACATAACGACGCGGGGTTTACACAATTCTATATAATCTTTCATGACACTCATACCGCACCCCGATTTACAGCCAGCTTAAAAATCAACGTTATCATAGAAATTAACAACAATGCCGCCATAACAGTATGACTCACTGCTGTCACAACAGGTAGCTTAAACACCACATTTGAGATACCCAAACAAAGTTGCACACACAGCAATCCAAAAATCACATAAAATATTTTTGCAATATCAGGCGAACGCTGTAATTTTGGCATAGAAAACATCATCAACACCAGCAGATACGCTGTCAAAACAAATGCGCCGAAGCGGTGCGACATTTGAATGGTTTGGCGAATAGATTCTGGCAATACACCGCCCTCATAGTTAATCCCTAGTGTCGACGACACAGTAAACGCTTCTCGCAAATGCCAGACAATGCTTTGCTGATTCATACAGAATGGAAAGCCTGGGCAACTTAATGAGGCATAATTTGTGCTAGTCCATGCACCTAGCATGATTTGCGTGAATAAAATAATTAATCCTACACTCGCGAAAAACAAAATAGTTCCACTGTGCTGAAGCTTGTTTTGCGTTAGCAGAGTCGTATTTTTATTATTGAGATACACCAACCATAAAGTTGAGAGAATCAAAAACCCTCCGATTAAATGCTGGCTCACAATAATAGGGATCAGCTTCAACGTGACTGTCCATTGGCCTAAACGAATTTGATAGACCAATAACGCAATTAAGACTATGCCCAAGATCTTATTTAACTTGCCGGTATTTTTACGGACGAAAACATTTCCAACTATCGCCAATATAAAAAGACTCAACCCGCCGACAAAATAGCGATGAATCATTTCCGACCATGCTTTATACGCTACTAAATGCGTTCCCGCGTTTTCCGCACCAATCACTGTGAAATGTCCATAACACCCTGGCCAATCCGGACATCCTAACCCTGCATCAATCAAGCGCGTAAAAGCACCGAGCGCAATCACACCCAATGCAAAAAAACTTGCAAAGAAAGCGAGTCTTGCTATGCCGGTATATTTAACCAATTTGTGACACCTCTAAGACTTTTTTCAAATCCTTTAACACATTCATGGGATTCGTTTCACCGATGTAATACATAAATAAATTTCCATCAGGATCAATTAAATAAATTTTATCGGTAGGCTCGAAAGAAGCGTTGCCGTGCACCACAAATTGCGTTTTCAAATTCTCCACAATGGTGTCATGACCATGCACAGTTAACACTTGCACACGCTCACGGTTTGCACCTAAGGCTTTTTGAACCTGATGTAATTGATAATTGATGTCATTGCACGACACATCACACACCCCCTTATCAACAAACATCACGCCCCATTTTTTCCCTTCTTTGGTTTCATTCGTCGCATACCACTCATGCACAGAAATAGGCGGATTAACCAACACACCCAAGTTTGTCGTATTAAAATGAAAATGCGCGCGATAATGATATAAAAACCAGCCCATCATCATAGGCAGAATAAATATGGCAGCCAGCAAATAAAGAGGCAGAGTATTTGCTTTATTTTGCATGATCATCCTCCTTCATTTTTTCACAACAAAAACAAAAATAAGCGATCATCAACACAACCGCCATCACAAACCATTGCACCGCATAAGCCATGTGACGTTCCGGCATCACAGTCGTAATCGTCCAATCCCTCACATACCCAGGCCCCACTTCTGCATTCAAGCGCACAACAAAAGGATAAAATGCCTGATGCGTAATACGACTGATATCAGCGATATCAATTTTTTGCATAACGAGAGGCGACATGTCAGGTGAATAAATATTTTTTCCGAGAATAAACACGTATTCATTTAGTAATTTAATATGCCCTACAACTTTCTGTTCACCTGTTATCGAGAGAATTTTCGGCAACTGTTGATCGTCAGTCTGACCCACCCAACCCCTATCCACTAACAACAACTTTGTGTCGCCAGGAATTTGAAAAGGCGTTAACACATCAAAACCCACTTTATCTTCATGAAATTGATTTTGCAGCAACATAGTCATGTCATTGAGATAGCGACCTTCTGCACTCACAGGCAGAAACTGCAATGTCTCAACCGCGCTTGGAATGTGTGACAAGGGAGTGGGAGATGCGGTGAGTCGTTGTTGATAGGTGTCTAATAAATTTTTCTTAAAGTGATAGCGGTGGAGTTGCCAGACGCCTAAGTAAAACATTAGGCAGGTAAAAAACAAGCATAGCAAAAAGAATGCGGGTTTGAAGCGCAGTCTGTAATGATTGTTTTTTATTTGAAATTGCATTTTTTTCATGTCCTGATAAATATTAAAAACCGTTGTTTGCTAAAGCCTGACCCCTCACCCAACCCTCTCCCACAAATCGTACAGTGATCTTCTCGCATTCTGTTGGTGGGAGAGGGCTACAGCAAAAGCGCTTTTAGCTTTTGCTTTTATATAAAACGGGGTGGCAGGGGAAAATTTCCTTTCGCGCGGAGCTTGCGAGCACGAAAAAATTTTCCACTGACGGGACCCCAGTCAATAAATAGCCAACGAGAAACTCACAAATCAATCCGCCCTTTATTAACAACCCGCACTCCATCCTTCTTAAACGCACCCACATCAAACAAAGTGTAAGACAACGTAATCGCTTTAACATCTTTAGAAATCGCCGGATCAATAAAAAAATACACTGGCATATCCGCTTTTTCATTTTTAAAGAAATACTGTTGCGTGAAACAAAAGCATTCGGTTTTTTTTAAGAAGCGCGCCGCATCAGCAGGCGTAATACTGGGAATCGCTTGCACAGTCATTTCACGGCCCGTTAAATTTGACGCGAGAAAATAAACTAATTTAGTTTCACCCGGATGAACTTCAATCGCACGTTGTAACGGCATAAAATTAAACGCCAAACCACCATGCAACGTTGTAGTGAAATACACTTTAATAGTACGCGATTTATCGACCCGCATACCCGGATTCACCGTCGAAGCAGAAGCACCAGACTTACCGTTAATTCCTTCCGTTTTACAAATTAACTGATACAACGGCACTAACATATAACAGAAGCCAAACATAAAAATAACGCCACACAGCAAGATCAGTGTGAGGCGTTTATGTTTTTTAAAGCTAGGTTTATTGTCTTCAGAAGATAGCATATGTCTTATGTAATGGTTGGAGCGGTTTCGAACGTATGGTATGGCACCGGTGACGGTAATGTCCATTCCAAGCCCCTGGCTCCTTCCCACACTTGGCTACTCGCTTTCCCTGTTCCCTTACCAAAGCATGATGTGATAACAATGTATAAAAAGATTAATTGCGAAAATCCAAAAATAAATGCGCCTACCGTACAAAGCTGATTGAAGTCAGTAAACTGCAACGCATAATCTGGAATACGACGTGGCATACCCGCAAGACCTAAAAAGTGCATAGGCATAAAAGTTAAATTCATCCCAATCACCGACAACCAAAAATGCCACTGACCTAAACGTTCACTATATGTGTGTCCCGTCCATTTCGGCAGCCAATAATAAATCGCAGCAATAATTGTGAATAAAGACCCCGACACTAAGACATAGTGAAAATGCGCCACAACAAAGTAACTGTCACGATATTGATAATCACTAGGTGCTAACGCCAACATCAATCCAGAAAAACCACCCAACGTGAACATAATCAAAAAGCCTAACGCAAACAACATAGGCGTTTCAAAAGAAATAGATCCTCTAAAAATAGTAGCAATCCAGTTAAAGACTTTAATACCGGTTGGCACAGCAACCAACATCGTGGCATACATAAAAAACAATTGCGCACCATAAGGCGCACCCGTCGTAAACATATGATGTACCCAAACCGCAAAGCCGAGAATTCCTATCATGGCGCTCGCATAAACCATGGAGGCATATCCAAACAACCGCTTACGCGCAAACGTTGGAATGACTTCAGAAATCACACCAAAACCAGGCAAAATCAAAATATACACTTCAGGATGACCAAAAAACCAAAACACGTGCTGAAATAAAATCGGATCACCACCACCTGCCGCATTAAAGAAACTGGTATGGAAATGTCTATCCATTAACATCATGGTCACGCAACCCGCCAACACTGGCATCACAGCTAACAAAAGAAATGCCGTGATTAACCACGTCCAAACAAACACAGGCATTTTCATCCAAGTCATGCCCGGCGCGCGCATATTAAAAATTGTCACCACAATATTTAATGCTGCCATAATAGATGAAGCACCCATCATGTGAATGGAGAAAATAAAAAAGTCCGTACTCTTAGGTCCATATGTCGTTGACAATGGCGCATAGAAAGTCCAACCAAAATCTGGCGCAGGCCCACTCATCAACAAAGTGCTAAACAACATACTGAAAGCAAATGGCAGCAACCAAAAACTCCAGTTATTCAGACGCGGCAATGCCATATCCGGCGCACCAATCATCATAGGCACTAACCAGTTTGCCAATCCCGCCATCGCTGGCATGATCACACCAAACACCATGATCAAACCGTGCATGGTTGTCATCTGGTTAAAGAACTCCGGATTCACCAACACTTTGCCTGGCTCAAATAATTCAACGCGTACAATCAACGCCATGAAGCCCGCGATAAAAAACATCACGAGACTGAATGTTAAATAAAGCGTTCCAATATCTTTGTGGTTTGTTGTAAACAACCAACGTTTGAAGCCTTTTTCTGGACCATGATGATCATCATGCGAATGGTCGCCGTAATCTAAAATGCCTTCACTCATGATCTCAACTCCACTTTTTTAGCATGATGGTTTTGTTTTTTTAGAATCGCTGCATTCGCTTGGCTTAACGCGAGCATTTGAGTATGTTGGCTTTGGTCTGCCACATTTTGATGCGCACTCACCCAAGTCTTAAATTCATCTTGCGAAACAACTTTTATGATAATGGGCATGAAAGCATGATTGACACCACACAATTCACCGCATTGCCCGCGATACGTGCCAGGCTGAGTGGCAATAAACCAATTTTCATTAATGAATCCTGGAATCGCATCTTGCTTCACGCCTAATTCAGGCACCCACCAAGCATGCATCACATCATCTGATGTCACTAATAAACGAACTTTTTCATTCACCGGCACGACCACTGGATTATCAACTTCCAGCAGATACCATTCGCCTTTCGGTGCTTTATTATTAATTTGATCTTGCGGGGTAGAAAGATTACTGAAGAAACTAATACCTTGATCCAGATATTCGTATTTCCATTTCCATTGATAGCCTGTCACTTTAATGGTGATCGCGGCATCTTCTGTATTGTGAATATCTTTTAAAATAATTGTGGCTGGAATCGCAAGCACTACCAAGATTAAAGTTGGAATAACAGTCCAGAGAATTTCAACGCCTAAATGTTCATGAAAATGCGCCGCTTCTGCACCCTTGGATTTACGAAACTTGATCAAAGAATAAATCAGAACACCAAATGTCCCGACCCCGATCGCGCAGCACACGTAAAAGCAGGCCATATGCAAATGATAGATTTCATGGCTGACGGGCGTCACGCCATAGGGCATATTAATCCCAGGTGTCGCATAAGCCGCCACCGCGGAGAAGCATAAGCTGAAAAAAAGAACTAACCGAGTCATACTCTTTTGCATGATTAACCTACTTTGTCACTTTTACCAGACTTGCAAAGGGGAAATATTAAATCATATTTTATTGTGCATTTCACTACATTCATCGTAGAATGTGCATCAGCTCATTCAAATCTGAACAATAGTTTTACAGCGAAGGCTTTGGGAATAGCTTCATGAATAAATTAATTAAGAAAATTCTTTCATCAAAACTTTATTTATCGATTACTGTTGTTATTTTGCTAGCTGCTGCGGCGATAGGCTTATATACCTTCATCAGTATCACTCAAAATATTGCGGAAATGACGGCTGCAGCTAAAGAAACGCTACCTTACTTCCCCGACTATCCTGGCGTTAACACGCAAGGCAAAGATCCTTCTCTGATCAAACGCGGCGAATACCTTGCAAAAGCGGGTGACTGTATCGCTTGTCATACGAATACCTTAGAAAAAGGCCGGCCTTTTGCCGGCGGCTTGCCTATGCATACGCCTTTCGGGACTATTTATTCCCCAAACATCACGCCGGATAAAGCAACCGGCATCGGGAGCTGGACAGACGAACAATTCATGACGGCTATGCGTAAAGGGATTTCTCCTCAAGGCCATTTTTACTATCCCGCCTTCCCTTACTATTATTTCAGCAATGTGACGACGGATGATTTAAAAGCCATTAAAGCCTATTTAGAAAGCATACCAGCCGTCAGCCAAGAAAACCGTAAGCCCGACATGGTCAAACCATTTAATGCGCGTATTTTGCAAGAAGGCTGGCGTTTGATGTTCTTTCATCCGCAAAATCCAACGGGCAGTTTTCAACCGAATCCTAAGCAGTCTGACGTTTGGAACCGTGGCGCTTACTTAGTAGAAGGCTTAGGCCATTGCGCTATGTGCCATTCACCCTCTTATCATATTATTACAGCTGAATTACCGCTGGGCGCGCCAATTAAAAAATACAATTTAACGGGCGCACCGATTCAAGGATATCTCGCGCCTAACATTACTAAAGCAAACTTAGCATCCATTGCACCTGATGAAATTGTGGAAGTCTTTACGAAAGATCGATTGATCGGTGGTGGCAAAGTCGAAGGACCTATGCTTGAAGCTAATCATGACAGCTTGAGATATTTAACGCATTCCGATCAGCTTGCGATTGCGACTTATTTGAAATCTGTGCAAAGCGTTGCGCCGCCTAAACCTTCCACTGAAGGTGGACCTGGCGCTGGCATTTATGAAGGATATTGCGCAGGCTGTCATGCCACAGGTTCAGGTGGCGCACCTAAATATGGCGATATCACCGCTTGGAACACCATCTTAAAAGCTAAACCCGATAGCGTGTACACGAATGCTATCCACGGTATTGGTGGTATGCCCGCAAAAGGAACTTGTATCACGTGTAGCGACGTTGAAATCAAACAAGCCGTCGACTACATGGAAGCTGCTGTAAAAGGTGGCGCAGGCACAACTGTTGTGAAAGCACCTAAACCAAAAGAATTAACCATTGCTGACGGTCAACGCATTTACGAAAAAAATTGTGCGGTCTGTCATAATTCTGGCTTCCGCAATGCACCGAAACCGGGCGACATCACCGCATGGAAACCAATCGTCGCAGAAGGATTCTATGCCACAACAACGAATGTCATTTCAGGACGTAAAGGGCATATTCCACATGGTGCTTGTCCTGAGTGCTCGGATGCAGAAATCATTGCAGCCATTAAATATATGATGCAAGAAAGTACCACAGGTAAAAATTACGAATTATGGTAGGTCTTCTATGAATAATAAATCCGGTTACTACTTACCTGCGCCAAGCAGCTGGCCGTTAAAAGGCTGTATTGCACTCATCTGCATCATGTTAGGTGCGGCGAATTGGATGCATAATGTTTGGTTTGGTCCTTATTTATTAGCGGTTGGATTTTTTCTTTTATTCCGCGTGATTTATGGTTGGTTTGGCACTGTGATCAAAGAAAACCGTTCCGGCTTATTAGGAGACCCGCAAGTCGACCGTTCATTTCGGTGGGGCATGTGTTGGTTTATTTTTTCGGAAGTCATGTTTTTTGGTGCTTTCTTCGGTGCGTTGTTTTACATTCGCGTTGTCGTCGTCCCCTCATTAGGCGGTGCCGGTACTCACTTAGCGAGTCACATTTTATTGTGGCCAGGCTTTAAAGCGGCATGGCCATTAATTAAAAATCCTAGCGGCGAATTTGTGGGCCCCCTCTCTGTGATGGAACCTTGGGGCATTCCTGCGCTCAACACACTCATTCTATTGACTAGCGGTGTGACTATTACAATTGCACACTGGAGTCTCTTAAAAGATCGTCGTAAAACAATGTTAGTTGCACAGCTTGTTACAATTTTATTAGGTATCTCATTTCTTGCCTTACAAGGCCACGAGTATACCATCGCTTATTTAGAAAAAGGGTTGACCTTAGGCTCAGGTATTTTTGGTACCACATTTTTTATGCTGACCGGTTTTCACGGCTTGCATGTAACCATAGGAACCATTGGTTTATGCGTGATTTTTTATCGCATGTTGATACGCGATTTCACGCCACACAACCATTTTGCTTTTGAAGCTATCGCTTGGTACTGGCACTTTGTCGACGTGG
>CAJCIZ010000206.1 GCA_903970525.1 Myxococcales bacterium
AACACGAGATTCTAGGTTTTTTGTTTGAAATCAGCGAGTTATTTCTTCATCCATCGATTTTTGTACCGTACAAAGGACATTATTATATGATCATTTTTTTCTAACATACTTCACATTTGGAAGCCCTTCAAAATCGGCATCCCGAGACCAAATCATAGCATCATACGTTAAACCCGTTGCAAGAATGATACTATCTGCGAGCGGTATTTTATGTATGACACCAAGTTTTGCTGCGCTAAGCGATATCTCGACATTCAAATCTACGATAGTGCCTTGCAGCATACACTCTATACTTTCTAACGCTTTTTCTTCTGAACATTGACGCAAAACGTGTTTAAAGACTTCGAGGAGAGAAATACTTGGAACGATTAAATCTTTTGTGTTTTCAATTGTTTTAAGTTTAACATTTTGATACTCCATCATAATGATATTGTTGTGTTTGCGTTAAGAGTTGCAGAAAGATTTTATTTAGCGGGTCTTTGATGCGATAGAAAGGTGAGAGACGTTATGTTGCTTAAGGTAAATTGCGTTCTCAATCATTTTAGGTTGGGCACATCATGTGCCCAACCTACACGTTTTATTACACTGGTACTTCGTGCCACGCAATTATATTTTCACCAAAATCATGCATTGGTATAATTGCACCATGAACTGCCCAGGAATGTTCGTTCTTTTTATAGCTTGCAACTAAGATTGGCGGGTGATCACTAAAACCTAATTCCCAACCCTCTACTGGTGTAATACGCACTAAATAGACTCCATTCTGAGGAGGCATATTTCCTTCATGCCAGCCACTTTGTTTTACCATATCGATATCTCCTAAAATTGTTGATCATGGTTGGTTGGTACTGTTTTGATTTGTACTGTTTTGCGGCATAGTGTTTATTGCACGTTGAAGTTGCGTGTTACGGTATAATGAAAAAAACAAGGGTAATGCAATAATAAGAACGATGATAAGAATCCATTTCCATAATGGAACGCGCGGTATTGGTAAGCGTTTCATGCTCAATCTCCTTTTCCTGAAATTGATTTCATCGGCATAAAGCAAATGACATAAAACATTGTTGCATATTTCTCAGGTTATTACAAACAGCGTAATGCGTGGGCATCTGCGCCCAACCTACCTCTAATAGATAGACAAAATCTCCTATCTCCTAAATAACAATAAATCCTTTCACTAAGGCTTTAATAACAGATTGATACTTATTAGCGGCTCCTAACTTCTTATTCAATCTTTGAATATGATAATTCACCGTGCGCTCGGTGATAGATAACATTTTGGCGATATGTTGAATAGAATAATTCTTGGCGATTAAGGTTAAACATTGCATTTCTCTCTCACTTAATTTGAGCTTTGATTTGGTTGGCGATGATTGCAGTAAAAATTGTTGCAAAGCATTGTAATAATAATATCCCGCCGTAAATAATTCATGCTGCAATTTGGCATTTTTTTCTAAAAAATCCTGGCCACGCATTTGTACCACTACTAAAATCGCAAAATCATCTTGTGGCCCATGAATCGGTATAGACAAGCCTTTTTCTGCGCCAAATTGAATCGCATCTTTTCGCATTTTTCGCTCGCGCGGGTTTTTCGCTTGCGCTAGCTGTTCGCGAGTATCCCAGAGTTGCGGCAGTATGCTTTGATAAACGACATCTAACGTTGAATCAATATCTTCATACCCTTCACTCAAATAATGTTTATGCCATGCATCAAATCGAGAAGAAGAATAGTCATATTTTAGCTTATGAATAGAAGTTGGCGAATAAGAATAATAAGTAAAGGCAAACATGGTAATACCTAAACTGGATAAGTAACTTTTCAACACTTCATTCAACAGACGTGTAGAGGTGGCTTTTTGTAAATGACTGATGAACTCAGTTTGCGACAGTTTCATGCCCTATCCATCTCAGTTTGACGATATAAAAACAAAAAATTGTGATAGCCGCATTAATCAATACAATCCAAATGAAAAAATTTCTATAACCTAAGATCGACTGAATATAGCCACTGATTGCACCGCCTATGACAGCACTGAAACCCATCAAGGCTGTGCCTATTGCATATAAAGACATAGAATGTGGACCTTGGCCAAAGTACCGCAGCAAATACAACATATAAATTCCGTTACTTAAACCAAATCCAAATTGCGCTAGCGCCACGATGACACTGATTAACTCTAAATTATGTGAACCAATCACACTCAAGAGGATATATCCTGTATCAGCAAACACGAGAAACACTGTAATAGGTATTAAGCAGACTTTTAGCGATAACCGCGCCAAAATAAATCCAGATAAAATAATTCCCACGAGCAAACTGATCAAACCAATAATACCAATGATTACTGCGATATCAGTCAAATTTAATCCCAGCCCACCGTTAGCCACATGATCAAATAAAAATAACGGGACTATTTTTATTAGTTGATTTTCAGCAATAGAATAAGCAATAAAAAAGAATATCATTAACAACAAATACGGCAACTTAATAAATTCATTATAAACTGTAGAATAGAGGACGGCCGTATTTTTCAATTTCTGTTGAATGGCAGAGGCGTTATCTGACAACACTTTACAGTGATAAGCAGCAATGCCTAATACAATGCCCGCTAATATCATCAACCCCACTTGCCAACTTGATCTGACACCCATTTTTTGAATCAATAAACTCGCAATAAAAACAATTCCCCCCTGACAAATCAACCGACCGATTTGATAGCAGGTCGAGCGTATGCCAATATATCGCGCTTGATCATGATAATTCAGTTGTGTGATATAATATCCATCTACATTCATATCAAAAATGGATGACATCATACCCATCATAAAAAACAATATAATGCTTGGATAAAAGAAATTACTTTGGAATAAACACACAATTAATACTATAATTGCTATCATTATCAACACGGGAATTAATAAAATAAATTGTCGTTTCGTCGCTAAATTTCCGATAATCGGCGCTACAATAGGTTTCAACGACCAGGGAATGGCTAACAAGCTAGTGAAAAAAGTAATTTTACTATTTGTGAAATTAAAATTTTTGTAAATAA
Organism: Myxococcales bacterium; assembly: GCA_903970525.1. GTDB lineage: Bacteria > Pseudomonadota > Gammaproteobacteria > DSM-16500 > DSM-16500 > UBA5158. Next base: position 3,054 of record CAJCIZ010000206.1, read on the forward strand.
TCAATGACACTGAAGTCACCAATGCAAAGAATAATCCTTCTAGTGCATATAAACTCGGGATCCAAAGATGCGGTGATCTCGCTGTTACGACTTGGGTCATAGTGCCTACTGACTGTCAGGAATGACAGTGTTCAAGATAATGCGCCATGGTAATATTAATTTGGCCATTTTGGAATGGGCTATTTAACCCACTGATAATAATAGCTAAACATAGCAATACTGAGGAGAGTTTCCATGTTATGCAACAAAAAGCACATTTTTGCAGCCATTTTAATGGCATTGACCAGCGTCAGTTACGCGAAGACAACAGCAAGCCCTGCCAATACAGCCTTATTTGGTTATTGGCAAAATTTCACAAATCCCGCGCAAACCCCGGTTAAATTAACCGCTATTCCTGCAGGGTATAAAACAGTTATCGTTGCTTTCGCTGATATGAGCGCAGATGGCACGGTAAGTTTTACGCTACAAGGGCCACCCTACGATTCACTAGGACAAGACCAATTTAAAAATGATATCAAATCTATTCAAGCGAACGGCGTAAGAGTTTTAATTTCACTTGGCGGACAAAATGCTTCATTTCAAGTGGACTCTCCTGCGAAAGAAACTACATTCATTAATTCATTATCTCAAGTCATCGCTACTTATGGTTTTGATGGTGTTGATTATGATTTAGAAAATGGTTTAACAACAGTCAATGCGCCTTATTTATTAGATGCGACCAAGCAGTTAAAACAACATTTTGGTAATAATATTATTTTTACCCTGGCACCAGAAACATTAGATTTGTATTGGCAAGTATTTCCGAATGGAAAATATGATTCCTTGATTCAAGCAGATGGATTAATTGATTTCGTTCAAGTCCAAGATTATAACTCAGGTTGCATGCCAGGCATCCAACCTGGCAGTCAATGTAATTCTACCGGCACGGAAGATTTCATCGTCTCGCAAGCTGATAGCACCATTCAAACCTGGATAAAGAATGGCATTCCAAATGCAGCAAGTAAGTATGTTATCGGACTGCCTGCAACCGCTGACGCTGCTGGAAGTGGCTATTTAAATCCTGCCATCTTGAATAATGCACTAACTTGTTTAAAAACAGGGAATCAATGTGGATCTTACCTTCCCACAACCACGTATCCGAATTTAGGTGGTGTCATGACTTGGTCTATCAATTGGGATGCGAAAAATCAGTATGATTTTGAAAGAACGGTCATGCAGTAAAAAAAAGGGGGCAAGTCGACCCACCTACAAATCTAGATGTGTGTCATGCCAGCGTGCTTTCAGCTGGCATCCATCTTTCCATTACACAGGCAAGGCCGGAGCACACAAAGGGCTGGATGCCAGCTAAAAACATGCTGACATGACAGACCCATTTTAATTC
>CAJCIZ010000207.1 GCA_903970525.1 Myxococcales bacterium
TCCATTATGGCTCGGGATTGAAACAAGGTTGATTCTTATTGCTTTAGCCTTTCCCAGAAGTCGGATATATGACTGCAACTCACAACCCTTACCCGTTAATATAAATTCTACTTGCATCAACGGGCGAGTCCATATATGACAAACGTGGGCGCCCTACATTTAATATCTCATGCTATCATACGCAAATCATCCTCAGACGGACCCTCTTGATATGAAAACAGCAACAATCGCCATCCTCGGTGGCGGCAACATGGGCGCAAGTTTAATCGGTGGCTTAATCGCCGATCACTATCCCGCAGAAAAAATCTGGGTAGCAGATCTTCATGAGGCGCCACTCGAACAGTTAAAATCACAGTTTAATGTGAATACCACAATAGACAATGCAGTCGCTGTCAAAACAGCTGATATTGTGATGTTTGCAGTGAAACCACAAGTGCTAGCAAAAGTTGCGACCGATTTGTCAGACATCATTCAAGAACGCAAACCATTAGTCATTTCTATCGCCGCTGGCATTCGTGAAAACAGTTTACAACACTGGTTAGGCGGAAACATCGCGATTGTACGCAGCATGCCAAACACACCTGCGCTTATTGGTTGCGGTGCTTCCGCGCTGTTCGCCAATCAATGGGTCAGCCACACGCAACGCAATGAAGCTGAATCGATTTTGCGTGCCGTTGGCTTAGTGGTATGGCTAGAAGATGAAAAATTAATGGATGTCGTCACGGCATTGTCTGGTAGTGGCCCGGCTTATTTTTTCCTCGTCATGGAAATTTTACAAAATGCCGCCGAAGAATTAGGCTTACCAAAAGACTTAGCGCGCTTACTCACTTTACAAACTGCTTTTGGCTCCGCACGCATGGCACTGGAGAGCACAGAAAGCCCCATGGATTTACGCAAAAAAGTCACCTCGCCTGGCGGCACAACGGAACAAGCCTTGCAGGTTTTTGAAGAAGCAAATATTCGACGTATTTTTGCAGATGCTGTGTCAGCCGCACAAAAACGCGCGCAAGAGTTAGCAAAAATTTTAGGTCATGAAACGGAGAAATAACGATGCCATCTGCGGTTAATCAAGCGGGATTTTTTCTCGTTAGCACATTGTTTGATATTTATATTTTTATTTTATTGTTACGCATTATTTTAGTTGCGACACGCATTAATTATTTCAACCCTGTCTCGCAATTTATTTCCAGAGTCACACAATTTATTGTGAATCCCTTACGTCGCGTCATTCCCAATGTGAAAAATATAGAAACGGCCAGTATTGTGCTGGTCATCGTTTTGGAAATGGTGAAATTTTTCTTGATCAGCTTGTTGCTCATCGGTTTCCCTAACCCGCTTGGTTTGATTATACTGAGCGTGGCAGATGCATTAAAAGCCACGGCAAATATCTATTTTTATGGTATCTTGATTCAAGCGATTCTGAGCTGGATTCCGACGATGGGCTATTCACCGATTTTGAGTGTGGTCAGTCAAATCACACAACCCGTGATACGTCCTTTTCAACGCATAGTCCCGCTTGTGGGCGGCGTCGATATCTCGCCTATTCCCGCGATGATAGTCATACAACTTTTAATTATTTTATTGATTAGTCCTTTGCTTGCCTTTGGACAAATGATGGCGTTTGGTTAATATGAAAATTGTTTTTGCTAGTACAAACTCAGGGAAAATTCGTGAATTGCAGTCACTACTTGATGCATTTGAATTGACCGTGGTTCCACAGTCCGAACTAGGCGTGAGTGAAATTCCTGAAACAGGATTAACATTTGTTGAAAATGCGTTACTTAAAGCACGGCACGCTTGTCAGACAACAGGATTCGCCGCTATCGCGGATGATTCTGGATTGGTGGTACCAGCATTAGATGGTGCACCCGGCATTTATTCTGCACGCTTTGCTGGAGAAAAAGCTGAAGCAAAAGACAATACCGAAAAATTATTGCATGTTTTAAAAAATGTTCCCGATGAAAATCGTCATGCTTATTATTTTTGCGCGCTGGTTTACATGACACATGCAACAGATCCTACACCGATTATTTGCCAAGGCCTGTGGCACGGCAAAATATTATCTGCCCCACAAGGCGAGAATGGTTTTGGCTATGATCCTGTTTTTTTTGATGCTCATGAAAAAATGACGGCCGCAGAATTATCCTTAGACATTAAAAATCGCATCAGTCACCGCGGACAAGCACTGCGTTCGTTAATGCAACATTTACCAGAGAAGATAAATAATTTATGCAAGCACTCTCCGTAAAAAACCTCACGAAACAATATGCGAGTGGTTCAGTCGCATTGAAGGGCATAGACTTAGAAGTGGCTGAAGGCGATTTTTTCGCGTTGCTAGGCCCTAATGGCGCAGGCAAATCAACGACGATTGGCATCATTTGCTCGCTGGTCAACAAAACCAGCGGAACGGTTTCAGTCTTTGGCCATGATATTGATGTTGACTTAGACGGTGCAAAATCATGCTTAAGCATTGTACCACAAGAAATGAATTTCAATCCTTTCGAAAAAATTGCTGATGTTTTAATTAATCAAGCAGGGTATTACGGCATCCCACGTAAAATCGCGGAAAAACGCGCCGAATTATATTTAACTAAAATGGGCTTGTGGGATAAACGCAACTCCGCTGGGTTACGCTTATCCGGTGGCATGAAAAGACGTTTAATGATTGCGCGCGCACTCGTGACACAACCTAGACTATTGATTTTGGATGAGCCTACGGCTGGCGTTGATATCGAACTCAGACATTTGTTATGGAAATTTTTACGCGAATTAAACGAGCAAGGTACAACTATTATTTTAACAACACATTATTTGGAAGAAGCAGAACATCTTTGCAAAAACATCGCTATCATCGATCAAGGCGATATTATTGAAAACACGAACATGAAAAGTTTCATCAGCCGTCTCAATATTCAAACTATTATTTTAGAATTAGAAAAACCCTTAGAGTTGGCGAATAATTTGGAGCAATTTCATTATCACATGTTGGATGAAACCACCATGGAAATTAAAATTCATCAATCACAATCACTGAATGATTTATTTATTGTTCTGTCTCAAAACGGCATCAAAGTTAAAAATCTCCGTAACAAAACCAATCGTCTCGAAGAATTATTTATCGATTTGATTTCAGAAAATAATAATGGCTCAGAATAGAGAACCCCGTATGCAATCACGTGCAGAACAAGTTTATATCGCGACCACCACCATCTTGGCAAAAGAAATCGTGCGCTTTATGCGGATTTGGATTCAAACACTGATACCGCCCGCAATGACCATGACGTTGTACTTTATTATTTTTGGTAAGTTGATTGGGTCACAAATTCACATGATTTCTGGTTTCACTTATATGCAATATATTGTGCCGGGTTTAGTGATGATGTCTATTATCACCAGTTCATATACCAATACTTCTTCTTCATTTTTCGGTGCTAAATTCAGTAAAAGCATAGAAGAGATTCTCGTCGCACCTGTTCCCAACTATGCCATCTTGTTAGGCTATGTTTTAGGTGGAACGCTGCGCGGGATAATCGTGGGCTTAATTGTCACTTTAATTTCACTGCTTTTTACGCATTTACACGTTTATAGCATTACCATTGTTGCCGTCATGGCGACGCTGTCTTCCATGTTATTTTCCTTGGGCGGCCTTATCAACGCGATATTTGCTAAAAAATTCGATGACGTTTCTTTTATTCCTACCTTTGTTTTAACACCTCTAACGTATTTGGGCGGGGTCTTTTATTCCATCAAACAATTACCGCCTTTTTGGCAGAAACTTTCAATATTCAATCCTATTGTCGATATCGTAGATACCTTTCGATATGGCATTCTGGGCATCTCAGATATAAATATTTTTTTCGGGATGGCTATAGTGTGTACGTTATTTGTTGCACTTCTCGTCTGGAGTTTATTTTTGCTGCAAAAGGGCGTAGGGCTCAGAACTTGACCCTCTATTCATGCGCCCTAAATTCATGATATTTTGTCATTATTATCTAGCACAGGCATCGTGATATGAGAAATCGCAAAGGACGCATGTTCAAACCCAGAAATATTAATGGCGTAGAAGAGCAAAATGGATTGTTTGATCTCCAGCCTATTATCATTAACATTATTGCTATTATCATTCTTGTAGGGGCTTATTTCATTATTTTGCAGAAGGATATGTTTGACCCCTATCTGACCTATATTTATTGGACTGTGAATGTCCTCGTGAGCTATAACATCATCGCGGCTTCTGCACGCTCGCTGCTTGCGCCACTGTTAGCGCTAGGCATATCTCTCGTATTATATTATGCGTTGACTAAATACGGTGTTGTTATTCTTTCGATTAAAGAACTTTGGCAGTTATTTGGATTGGCAATCGTAGGATTTTTTCTCACACTTTTTTTAAAACTATAAGGACAGTTTATGCTTAAACATATCATCGCGATTCTTCTTCTCAGCATTCTCATTGTTTTAACAATGCCGTATGCGCAAATTGGATTACAAGCGATGGTATCACTGCATGATATGATTGCAGAAGCATTGACTCTGGTATTCTCTGGCGGACAAGCTGGAAATATCACACGCAAATTAATTGCTTTATTATCTGTTCCACTCTTGGCTGGCTTGATTCCTGCTTGCATTTACTATCTGGTAAAACGCAGCTGGTTTCCGTATTTCATTGAATTTGTTTGGGTGACTTGGTTAGTACAAACTGCGGCTATCGTTATTTTATATCAAAGCAATGCGGCTTAAATATAATAAGCGGTTTTCACCATCACGTTCGCTGTCCAACGCATTAGCTTTCTAATGAAAAAAGGTAAGGTTGCTGCACCTGCATGAATAGCATCTTCACGATGCTGCTCTTCATCTCTTTGCATTTGTTGCAAAATCTTAATGCTCTTACTATCTTGCTCAGGCAATAATTTCATGTGTTCTTCTAAGTGTTTGCCAACTTGATATTCTGTTTCTGCCACAAAGCCCAAGCTCCATTGATCTCCAACCAAGCCAGCGACTGCACCAATCATGAAAGAACCCACATACCACACAGGATTCAGATAACTGGCGTGACTATTCAATTCCAGCAAACGCTGACTACACCACGCGAGATGGTTACCTTCTTCTAAAGCAGCTTGCTGCATTTGCGCTTGTATCTGTTTATTCTTTGAAACGATGCCCTGGCCGTGATAAAGCGCTTGTGCTGCAACTTCACCCGCATGATTCACTCGCATCAATCCTGCTACGTGCTGACGTTGTGTAGCGGTTAACTCTGCTTCAGCCTCACTAGCAGCAGGATAGGCGCGTGCATTGCTTTGTGCGCATCCTGTTACAGCTCTGATCGCTTGATCAAAGTGCATGCAGAATTGATCTAATTTAGAATATTGTCGGTTGTTGTTTGTCATAGTCTTAGTATAATGAAAAACATCATACTCTCCAAGGACGCGATCTTATGATTATGACCACGGTGGTCTCTGCGCAGATAGAAACAGAACTCACTTTGTATATGCGTGTGGTGATGGCTTTTTTACTCGGTGGATTAATTGGGTGGGAAAGAGAACGTCATGGCATTTCAGCAGGCATACGCACATACGGTGCAATTTGTTTAGGCGCATGTGTATTTGGTCTTGTGTCATTAAGCATCGCAGGTGCAGATCCTTCTCGTATTGCAGCACAAGTCGTCACCGGCGTGGGTTTCATGGGTGGTGGTTTAATTTTCCGTCAAGGTGATCAACATGTTAGTGGTTTAACAACTGCTGCTACTTTGTGGGCAACTGCTGCGGTCGGATTAGCAGTCGCGTTAGGCATGTATATGATTAGCTTTTTAACCGCATTATTGATTTATGTTTTATTGTTCTTACCACGATTGAAGTGGTGGAAAAAATTCGTAAGAAAAACTTCTACAGCTTCTTGATGCTATCTGTCATGCCAGCTACAAGCATGCTGGCATGACACCCATCTAGAATTTGGGGATAATGATATGGGGCTCCATGAGCAAAATTTATTTTTATTGTGCCTCTTGCACCAACGCTTGCAACTCACCATTCTCAAACATTTCGACCATGATATCGTTACCGCCGATAAATTCGCCGTTCACATAGAGTTGCGGGATGGTAGGCCAGTTGGAATATTCTTTTATGCCTTGTCTAATTTCTGGATTTTCTAAGACATTCACGGAAGCGAATTTTGCGCCGCATTTTTTTAATAAGTTGATCGCATTAGATGAGAAACCACACTGTGGGAAATCAGGTGTGCCCTTCATAAAAATAATAATATTGTTTTGTTCAATTTGCTGTTTAATAATTTCTTGAATACTCATCTCTCGTTCTCCTCTTTCAATTTTACAACATGCCTAATTGTAACTTTGCTACATCGCTCATCATGCCTCTGTCCCAAGGTGGGTCAAAGACTAATTCTATTTTAACGTCGCTTATGTCATGGATGCCACGAATTTTCTGCTCCATATCGGCAACTAACACGGGTCCCATGCCGCAACCGGGTGCGGTGAGAGTCATCGTAATTTCCACTCTATGACTGCCTTCTTCTACGTCTACAATGTCACACTCATACACTAATCCCAAATCAACAATATTCACGGGGATTTCTGGATCATAACAAGTCTTCATCACTTCCCAGATTTTATCTTTCAGTGTGCCTTCCATTGCATTCACATCGGGTTCATCTAAGATAACCATATTCAGTGCGTCACCGTCTTTTCCTGCCACACGCGCGAGGTTGCCATTCACATAGACTGTGTAGGAATTTCCTAAGGCTTGCGTAATCATCACTAGCGTACCTTTTTGTATGCTAATTTTAACGCCTGACGGAATGAGCAGGGCGTCTATGTCTCTTGTGACTTCTATGGTGTCTTGTTTGAACATTGTTTTTCTCTTTTGCTTACGTTTTAGTTTTGTTGCCGTCATCTACTGTGCTTTCTTTAACCGCTATAACTTCCTTATTTGTGGACGGCGTCTCTAGACTTTTCTGCCTTTGTCGTCTGCTGTCTACTCATCTTCTATACCGTAAAACTCTCACCACAACCACAACGCCCTTTTTCTTTTGGATTGATGAAGACTAAGCGCTTTTGTTTTAATCCTGGGTTTTCATCTGCGACATAATCAACTTTTATGTCTTGTAAAAATTCCGTTGCTTTTGGATCGATGTAAACTTGTAAATCATTTTGTGCAGTAAAATGAATATCATTTTCTATTGTTTGCTCAATAATAGCGGGAAGGTATGCGTAACCTGAGCAACCGGTTTTTTTAACCGATAAGCGAAAACCCACAGCATTAGGGTTTTTGTCTAACATGTGTTTGATGTGCTCTACCGCTGCATCTGTAAATTGAATGGGGTTCATTATTCGGTACTCACTTGTTTTGTGTCGCCTGTTATGGCTGCATTGAGTGTGTGCCAGGCTAGCGTTGCGCATTTGACGCGCGCGGGATATTCCGCAACACCGGCTAATATCGCTAATTTACCTAAGCGTATTTCTAAGATTGTATTGTGACCTTGTGTGACTAATTGATGAAAGTCATGGAAAATCGCATTGATTTCAGTGCGCGATTTTCCTTGCAACGCTTCAGACATCAATGAAGCAGAAGCAACGGATATAGCGCAACCACAGCCTTGGAAACGAATTTGTTCAATCACATTGTTATTTTCGGATATTGTTAAAGTGAGTTTATCGCCGCAGAGTGGATTGAATCCATCTTTGCGAAAAGTGGGATTGTCTAGCTCGCCAAAATTTCTGGGATGCTTGCTATGATCCACTATCACTTCTTGATATAACTCGCGTAAACCTGCCATTATTTAAAGATCCTCTGCACTTCTTGCAAGCCTGTCACTAAAGCATCAATGTCAGCTGTATTATTATATAACCCAAATGATGCGCGTACTGTCGCTGGCAGTTGAAAACGCTCCATTACCGGCATTGCACAATGATGTCCTGCTCGAATCGCGATGCCATGTGCATCTAACACAGTGCCAATATCATGGGGATGAACGTCTTTTAATACGAAAGAAATGACGCCGACTTTATTTTTGGCGACACCAATGATTTTTAATTCTGGAATGGCAGATAATTTTTGCGTGGCATAATTTAATAATTCTTGTTCGTGGGCAGCAATATTGTCCATACCAATATTTTTTAAATAGGCGAGGGCGACACCGAAGCCTATGACTCCAGCAATATCAGGCGTGCCCGCTTCAAAACGAAATGGCACTTTGTTATAAGTTGTTTTCGCAAACGTGACGCTTTCAATCATGTCACCACCGCCTTGATAAGGTGGCATGCTTTCTAACAATTTCTCTTTGCCGTACAAAACGCCTATTCCCGTTGGGCCATAGGCTTTATGGCTGGAAAATACGTAAAAATCACAATCTAAGTCTTGCACATCGACTGGCATGTGAGGGAAAGCTTGCGCACCATCGACTAATACCGGCACATCATGGGTATGCGCAATGCGTATCATTTCTTTGATGGGATTCACTGTGCCTAACGCATTCGACGCGTGTGCGATAGCAACCATTTTTGTGCGTTCTGTGAATAATTTCTGATAGGCATCCATGTCTATTTCACCATCATCCGTAATCGGGATGATGCGTAAATTAGCGCCGACTTGGTCTGCTAACATTTGCCAAGGCACGATATTGGAATGATGCTCCATGGTGCTAATCATGATTTCATCTAACACTTTAAAATGGGTGCGCCCGTAACTTTGTGCAACTAAATTAATGCCTTCTGTCGCGCCGCGGACAAATACAATTTCATGTGCGTGTTTTGCGTTGATAAAAGATTTAATGGTGACGCGGGTTTTTTCATATTCTCGCGTTGCGCGTTCGCTTAACTCATAAACACCGCGATGAATATTGGCATTATCATGTGTGTAGTAATGCGAGATGGCGTCGATCACGCAGCGGGGTTTTTGATTGGTTGCGCTATTGTCTAAATACACTAGCGGTTTACCGCGATTGGTTTGTTTCAACAGCGGGAAGTCAGCGCGCAAAGTTTTAAAATCTATTTTCATGGCTGTTTCTCCCGTAATATGGCGTTCATTCGCTGCTTGATGGCGGGGTGGGCAATTTTTTCAAACACTTCTGCCGAATAAGCATGAATCAATAATTGAATCGCAGACTTTTCATCCAGTCCGCGCGAGCGTAAATAAAACAAGATGTCTTGATCGAGTTGACCTACTGTATCACCATGCGCGCATTTCACATCATCAGCATAGATTTCAAGTTCCGGCTTAGTGTCAACTGCCGCATCCGGTGATAACAACAAGTTATGATTTTTTTGATGCGATTGTGTTTTTTGCGCGTCGGGATGCACGTGGATTTTGCCATTAAATACAGCGCGCGCTTTTTTATCGACGGTCCCTTTATAAATCATATTGCTAGTGCCTAGTGGCGCGATATGATCTATTTGTATGTGATTATCTATGTGCTGATGATCGTGATGCAAGGCATAAAAACCATTCACGCTAGATTCCGCACCGCGCTCTGTTAATTTCACAAAAATATCTTCGCGCGCGAGTTTTGCGCCTAGCGATAAAGTACACATGTTCAATACGCTATGGTCTTTCTGTTCTACGAAAGTTTGTGCGATATGGGTCGCATGCAAACTTTCATTTTGAATTTTGTAATAGTGAATGCGCGCATAACTTGCGGCAGAAATATCTGTCACCATATTCACAAAATAATCTTGCGCTTGCTCGGAGAGATGTTCTTCTAAAATAACAACCTCACTGTTTTCACCGGCCACAATAATATTACGCGGGCAAGAAACATAATTATTTGCCAACGTATTGAGATAAACCAAATGAATAGGCGCTGTCACCTGACAATTTTTTGGGACAGAAAGGAAAATACCATCTTCCATTAACGCCATATTCAACGCAGCAAAAGGATAGCGTTGCAGATTCGCTGCTTTGTTGCAGTGTTGTTGTAACAAATCATTGGGCGTCAGTAACATTTGTTTTAAACTACTTAACACAACTTCTTTGGGTAAAAGCTTTAAATCAGACAAGGCTTCAACCATGTGACCATTGACTAAAACAATGCGTATGCTTGCCACGTCTTTTAAATTCGGCAAGTCAATTGTATGTGGCTTTTTAAGCGCAACGGATTTATTAAACGTTTGTTGCGCAAGAAAACTCACATCAGTATATTTCCAATGTTCTTCACGGCGCGAAGGAATACCGCGCTGCAAAAACGCTTCGCCTTGTTGTTGCTGCAACTCACGCAGCCAAACAGGATTTGCATTTTGCTCAGCAAAACATGTGGTCAACCAATTTGGCATTGCGCGCGCAGTACTCATAAAATTGCATGCCCCTCTAACCAACCGTAGCCTTTTTCTTCTAATTCCAGCGCTAATTCTTTGCCGCCAGATTTAATAATTTGCCCATTCTGCATAACATGAATGAAATCGGGGACGATGTAATTTAATAAACGTTGATAATGCGTGACGATAATAAAACTTCGCTCTGTGTTGCGTAGCGTGTTGACGCCTTTCGCTACCATTTGCAATGCATCAATATCTAAACCTGAATCTGTTTCATCTAAAATCGCTAAGCGCGGCTCTAGCATCATCATTTGTAACACTTCATTACGTTTTTTCTCGCCGCCAGAAAAACCTTCGTTCACAGCGCGATGTAAAAATGCTTCGTCTAATCCGACTTCTTTAATTTTAGACTTGATCAAGCTTAAAAATTCCATGGCGTCTAATGGGGATAATCTACGATTTTTACGCAAACTATTCAATGCTGCTTTCAAGAAATACATATTGTTCACGCCAGGAATTTCGACAGGATATTGAAATGCCAAGAATAAACCTTCTGCTGCGCGTTCTTCAGGCTGAAGACTCAACAAATCTTTTCCGCCTAGCGTCACTTCACCTTGTGTCACATCATAGCCCGCACGTCCGGCTAAAATATTCGATAGCGTACTTTTACCCGAACCATTAGGTCCCATGATGGCGTGCACTTCGCCTGGGTTAATTTGTAATTGTATGCCTTTCAAGATGGGTTTGGTTTGTTGCTTTTCATCTTGAATACTGGCATGTAAATTTTTAATCTTTAACATATTGTGACCCTATTTTTTACGTTAACCCACACTGCCTTCTAAACTCACTTCCAATAATTTTT
>CAJCIZ010000208.1 GCA_903970525.1 Myxococcales bacterium
ATTTGATCGATAATAATTCCGTGAATGAAGGGTTTTGCATCACCATTATAAGAATCTTTTTTGAAGCCAAACACCCGACGATTTTGTGTGGTTTCACTAGGGATAAGAACCGGTTTTTCCTCATAACACCATGCGCCAAATTTACCGCTCACAAAAATCGCCCCAGAATTTTTGAGACATTCTTTTAAGCCATTGCAACCATCTTTTGGATGCCAAGTAGATTTTTTTAAATTTAATAGTGGTATTAATATTTTATCTAAAAAAACATTATATAGAATCAACCATTTTTGAGAAGAATTCAGGATTTTAAAAAATTTCATCGCTGATAAAGAAAGACGGTTTGTATGGTTAAAGTTACTACAGGTATTTATAAAACTTTTATTAACACCAATTTCTTTTACTATATCTATCTTATGATCATCGAAAATTTCGTGAATTAGCTTAATTAATAAAATATAATTCTGCCCCTCTGTTGATAATGCTTTTTTTATTTTTTTATAGGCAAGAACAGACAGATGATTTTTATCGTTGGTATTAAAGATTGAAATGCGACGCATAGCAAATAATGCGCAAGTCATTCCTTGTTGGGCGCGTATACGCTTATACAGGCCGTTTTTGGTCACTTTACCAGAAGGCAAATCCACTAGCACATTGGACTCATCATTATGCAACAAACGAATATTCATTGTCTTAGTTTCAAATAAGGGATAAGTTGTTATTATAGAATAATAACCTTATAGTAAAATTAAGTAGACGCCATATACTAGGGGCGCAGTGCGTCATAAATGATGTTACCGAAAGTAAAAAAAGAGGTATATTGAATCAATGATTTAAAGTAAGCAATCCTTACGGGGACAAATGATGGCTAATCAGAAACTCGGGAATCAGATTGCTTTCTTTATTTGTTAACTAGTTCGCGAATGACGCAAAATAACCAGTAAAAACAGAATGTTTGTATCTTACACAGAAACTTAATAAAAAATAGTTTATGATGTATAGAGGTGACCCAGGTGAATTTAATATATTCAGTGATTTTTAGATGGTGATTTCGATGGTATACTATTATACCTAACTTAATTCAGGAGAGACTTTCATGGAATGCAAATGCAATCAATGCGGAATGGGTGTAAAAGGCTTAGTCTGCAGCAAGTGCGATGCAGAATTAGTACAAGATACCATTACAGCCAATGGTAAAAAAGTACAAGTGGCGAAATGTCCAAATGAATGTGGGATGATTAAATCTCCTACTTGTTGCGGACAAGATATGGTTTGTTCGTCTTAATTGGCATAAAATGCAAGCATTAAAAAGAATAGTAACAAGGAGCAACGGGTCTCATTGGCACCCACCTTTTCAATCATTGGCTTTCACAGGGTATTCCTGTCACTCGAATGCTTGGTAATCGGCTGCACTCACGTGGACTAAGTCGTCAACGTCAAGAAGCTATCATTGGCTGTAGTATCTTAAACAAGATGACCTGTATCTCCTTAGCCAAAAACCGTTCAAAATTTTGAAAATGACGGAATAAAAGCAAATTACAAGGTTACGAAACAAACTCCCTTATGGAAGTTTTGCTTACGCCATTTCAGGTCAACATAATACAGCCAATTTATTATGTGATTGATGATCTGGATTTATTATTTTAACTGGCCGACATCGATTTAATTTCATATGTGCATCAAGCTCGCAGGAACGAAGCAGCGACAAGGGTGGTAAATTAATCCAGAGCTTTTAGAGACCTGATTAACATGAAGCATAGTTTCCACCTATTACAGCAATATTGATAATGTCATTCTCGTATCATCCACTAATTGCTAAGATACAACTGTTGCATTACACACTTTTTTCGGAGTTTTCGGAAAAGACACACATGGTTAAGATAAATATGATTAATAAATTTCATCAAACTGAATGGATAAATCCCCGTAACAAAATCTGGGGTTTTCATGTACATCAAGAATTGCCTATAAATGAGTTTTCATCCGCATTAGTTATCCAGAAAAATTATTCTGAATTCTTAAACAAACACGATGTAGCCATTAATGCTAGCGATGTAATTAAACCAGGATACGGCCCACATCTAGATTATATGTGGGAATTGAGTGTAGAAAATCTCTCACAACAGGTTCTTGAAAAATTAGGTCTGGCTGTATCATACATGGCTGTTAATCGATTCAGGCTAAGCGCCTATATTCACCCACTCATGCATGATGCCACCTTATCCGAAGCTGAGGCTTTGACAGCGGAAGGCAAGGAAAATCAGGTAAATGCTTTATGGTTTAGCTACAGGGTGCCGCAACACCAGGATTTCTTCTTCAACCCGCCAAAAGATAAAAATAATAAAGTTCTAGATACAAGAACGTCACGCATCATACAGCAAGCTGAAAAAGACAAGTTGATTGCTGTCGGAATGGATAAACTGCAATTGTCATCATTTCGTGATCCATTTACTGTCATTATTCGCGGCTTTCATATACATATGGATTATAAAATTAAAGAAGCAGATTTGGCATTAACAATTTTTAATAAATTTCATAGTTATTTACATGAAGAAAATCTTACACCAACCAGTACTCGTCTGTATGCGCCAAGAGAAAATGGCCCGCATGTTTTGGGAGGATGGGAGGTTAAATTTGAAACCCCTGACAAAAATATTCTGGCAAGGATAGGCATAGCCATTGCGTGGCTCATGTGCAATCGCAACGGCCTGTCTGTCTTTATGCATCCTGTTACCTGGCATGAGGGGGATTTTCTAGAAGAATTAAAAGCCCACAAAGAATATGCTTTTTTTCTCGGACAATTACCTGAATTGGATTTGAGTTTTTTTGAGAAAAAGATGTTGGCACAGGAGATAATTTCTGATGGAGTATGATAATATTAACACCCATCGCTTGAATTTGCAGTATCTGTTTGAGGAGCAGGTAAGACATAGTCCGCATAAAACTGCTGTGCTTTATGGCAGCCGGAAACTGACATATCTGCAACTGAACGCAAGAGCAAATCAATTGGCACGGTATTTGCGTGCCAGCATTCAGGTGCAACCTGACACATTAATCCCCATCGTGATAGACCGCAGCCTTGAAATGATAATTGGTATTCTAGGAATACTTAAATCAGGAGCAGCTTACGTTCCAATTCAACCGCATTTCCCAGCTGAGCGCATTCGCCATATGCTGCAAGGATGCGGGGGAGTTATTTTAACTCAGACATCTCATTCACTAAAAATTCAAGCTTTGATCGAACA
>CAJCIZ010000209.1 GCA_903970525.1 Myxococcales bacterium
CCCTACATCGACTGGACGCCATTTTTTCAAACATGGGAATTAGCAGGACGTTATCCCAATATTTTAGCGGATGATGTGATCGGCGCCACTGCGCGAAGCTTATTCTCTGACGCACAAATCATGTTAAATAAAATTGTGACAGAAAAGTGGTTAACCGCGAGCGCAGTCATTGGTTTCTTTTCTGCTAACAGCATTGATGATGATATTGAAGTCTATAGCGATGAAACACATCACAACGTATCAGCGACATTCCGCATGTTGCGCCAACAAACACAAAAAGCACAAAACAAAGCAAATCTTTGTCTTGCTGATTTTGTCGCGCCTAAATCTTCAGGTGTGAAAGATCATATCGGATGTTTTGCTGTCACTGCAGGCATTGGTTTAGATGAAAAAGTGGCGGAATTTGAAAAAAATCATGACGAATATAGCAGCATACTTTTAAAAGCCTTAGCAGATCGATTAGCAGAAGCTTTTGCGGAACATATGCATGCTCGCGTGAGAAAAGAATTTTGGGGATATCAGCCAGATGAATCTTTATCCAATGAGGATTTAATTGCTGAGAAATATTCAGGGATACGCCCTGCCCCGGGATATCCTGCTTGTCCAGACCATACCGAAAAACCATTATTGTTTACATTGCTAAATGCACAACAAAATGCAAATATTATACTCACAGAGAATTTTGCTATGTTACCGGCTTCATCCGTGAGCGGGTTTTATTTCTCACATCCTGAGGCGAAATATTTTGGCGTAGGCAAGATTAGTGATGATCAAGTAAACGATTACGCTGTGCGTAAAGAGATGGATTTAGAGACAGTGAAACGATGGCTTGCACCAATATTGGCAGATTGAAACTGGGAAAAAATTTATGACTAAGCATGAACCTCTCATCATCAGCTACGAATTCTTTCCACCCAAAACACCAGAGGGTGAAAAAAATCTCTTAGAAACTGCAAAAGCGCTAGCGACAACTAATCCAAACTTTTTTTCTGTCACCTTTGGCGCCGGCGGCTCAACTCGTGACGGCACACTCAAAACAGTTGAAAAACTGCTAAAAACAACTGATATCCCTGTTGCACCACACTTATCTTGTATAGGCACCTCACCTGCTGATATTGTTAGCATATTAGACCAATATCAAAGCTTAGGCGTAAATCGTCTTGTTGCTTTACGCGGCGATCTCCCTTCCGGCATGGGTCATAGTGGTGATGTGAGATATGCTAATGAGCTAGTTTCACTGATACGCGAAACCACACAAAATCATTTTCATATTGAAGTAGCTGCTTATCCAGAATGTCACCCGCAATCAAAGAATGCGTTAGAAGATATTTTAAATTTTAAGAAAAAAGTTTATGCCGGCGCAAATAGTGCCATCACACAATATTTCTTTAATCCTGATGCCTACTTCTATTATCGAGATTTATGCACAAAACACGGTATCTCCATTCCAATTATTCCTGGCATCATGCCCATCACCAATTTCAGCAAACTCATCCGCTTCTCAGACATGTGTGGCGCTGAAATCCCACGCTGGATACGCAAACACTTAGAAACCTTCGGTGACGATCATGAATCTATCCAAGCCTTCGGCCTAGAAGTCGTCAACGATCTCTGCCAACGCTTAATCGCCGGCGGCGTCCCGGGCTTACATTTCTATACACTTAATCACGCCGAAGCAACCCTAGACTTACTAAAGCTCCTACACCTCTCGCCAAAAAAGCAAGATACAAAACAAACTAACCACGTCAAATAAGAATCCCCTTCTCAATCCTTTAAAAAAAGCCTCAAATCAGATACTATTAACCCTGGATTGTGAGGCTAATGGACTAAGAGGCCAGGGATTAAATGAATCATAGCTCAGAAAAGAGTCTAAGGCGTAAACAAATATCAATTGTCGTCCCCGTTTACAAAGAAGCGCCCAGCATAAAACCCTTTCTCGCCCGAACAGAAGCCATCTTAGAAAAAAGCGGCTTAAGCTATGAAATAGTCTTTTGCCTAGACCCCTCGCCCGATGAAACAGAACAAGTCATACAACAAGAAATAGAACGCAATCCCAATATCAAATTATTAGTTTTCTCCCGACGCTTTGGACAACCTGCAGCAACCATGGCGGGTATTTATTATTGCGAAGGCGAAACCTGTTTAGTCATAGACGTTGATTTGCAAGATCCACCAGAGCTGCTCGTAGCACTATACGAAAAAATATCTGAGGGATACGAAGTCGTCTATGCAAAACGCCGCTCACGCAAAGGCGAAACCTTAATCAAACGTATGATTTGTTTTATTGGCTACAAAGTCATAAATAAACTCAGTGATATTCAAATACCTCGCAACACCGGCGATTTTCGCATCATGACACGCCGCGTGATCGAATCCTTACGACAGTTAAATGAATCCCATGGATTTTTACGCGGATTAGTCGCTTACGTTGGATTTAAACAAGCCTTCATCGAATACGATCGCAGCGAAAGATTAACAGGCAAAGGTAATTATAATCGCTTCACAGGATCTTTAAAAATTGGTTTGAACGGCTTAATTAGTTTCAGCAGTCGCCCCTTGCAAATGATGTCATTCTTTGGTGCATGCTTAGCAGGCTTCAGCTTTCTGCTAGGCGCATGGTATGTCCTCCAAAAATTGATAGGCGTTGACTTAACACCTGGCTTATCTACAACAGTTCTCGTTGTCACTTTTTTCTCAGGCATACAATTACTCTGTCTCGGACTCATGGGTGAATATATTGGTCGAATTTATGATGAAGTGAAGAGAAGACCGCTTTTCATCGTCGACAAAGTCATTAACAAAGAAATCGCTGCAGCAACACAGGTAGAGACTAGCGCATATGGAAAAGAATAAATGGCCTAAAGTCCTACTGCAATTAACAGCGGAACAACAAATGATTAGCAATGACTTTATGTCACACTGGCATACTATTCTCGCCAGCAAGCCCCGTTATGGATTCATCGAAAAATTTAACCACAACTATGTCGTAAAAAATGCTAAACAACCTTTTTTGACGACACTAGAGATAGGCGCAGGTCTTGGAGAGCACTTGAGATATGAAAAACTCTCAGAGGCGCAGAAAAAAAATTATGTCGCAGTTGAAATTCGCGAAAATATGGCGGCACAGCTTTCAACACATTTTCCTGACGTACAGACACTAGTCGCAGATTGTCAAGAAACATTGCCTTATGCTGATGGACATTTCGACCGTATCTTAGCAATTCATGTTTTAGAGCATTTACCTAATTTACCTGCCACCATTAAAGAGATGCATCGTCTTTGCAACAAAAATCAAGGTCAGTTTTCTATCGTCATCCCTTGTGAAGGTGGCATGGCGTATCAGATAGCGAGAAAAATTTCCGCACAAAGAATATTTGAAAAACGCTATAAGCAACCCTACAAATGGTTTATTGAAAGAGAACATATTAATTTACCCCATGAGATATTTCGTGAATTAAAGACTTATTTTGAAATTAAACAACGAAGTTTTTTTCCATTTTCTATTCCATGGCTTCATGGCAACCTTTGTATTGGCCTAACATTAACACCCAAAGTATTCCATCTCACAACAGACAATAACGACCTGGAGAGATAAATGCGTTACTTAATTACCGGCTGTGCGGGCTTTATTGGCAGCAATTTAACAGATAAATTATTACAAGCAGGACACGAAGTCATTGGCTATGACAACCTTTCGACAGGTTTAATTGAATTTCTGAAAGAAGCTATACAATCACCGCGATTCACTTTTATCCATGCAGACGTCATGGATCGCGAAGCTATTTCAAAAGCGATGAAAGGTGTCGATGCCGTTTTCCATCTTGCCGCCAACGCGAACGTGCGTTATGGCACACAATATCCACACAAAGATCTAGAACAAAACACGATTGCAACTTTTCATGTATTAGAAGCGATGCGCGCGAATCAAGTGAGAAAAATTGTTTTTGCCTCAACAGGATCTATTTACGGTGAAGCAGCTATCATTCCCACCCCTGAGAACGCACCATTTCCGGTACAAACTTCGTTATATGGCGCATCAAAGCTTGCTGCCGAAGGTTTGATACAGGCTTTTTGTGAAGGATTTGGTTTTCAATCCTATATTTTTCGCTTTGTTTCTATTTTAGGTGAACGCTATACCCATGGACATGTTTTTGATTTCTACAAACAATTATTAAGCGACCCCACAAAATTACATATTCTTGGCAATGGCTCACAACGCAAATCCTATCTTTATATTCAAGATTGCTTAGACGCCATACTGTGGGCCATGGAAAACGCTCAAGACAAAATCAATATTTTTAATCTAGGCACAAATGAATATTGTGAAGTGAATCACTCTATCGGCTGGATTTGCGATCATTTAAATTTATCTCCGGAGAAAACTTACGCGGGTGGTGAGCGCGGTTGGATAGGCGATAATCCGTTTATCTTTCTCGATTGCTCGCGTATGCGCAAATTAGGCTGGAAGCCAAAACTCGATATCCGTGAAAGCGTCATCCAAACGCTACGTTACCTGACAAGCAATCCCTGGGTCTTAGATCAGCGCGTTTAGTGGAGTGTCATCATGAAATTGGCAGGGAAATGTTTTATCATCACAGGCGCTAACCAAGGCTTAGGATTTGAAATTGCCAAGCAGTTTGTGAGCGAAGGCGCGCATCTCATGATATGCGCTCGTGATACAAAAAAACTTGAAGAAGCGCAGCGCTTATTACAAAAACAAGCGGGTGCAAATACAAAAGTCTTAGCCAAGACTACAGATATCTCAAAACCAGAAGCCGTAAACTCTCTGATCGCAGAAACAGTATCACACTTAGGAAAAATTGACGGTCTTATCGCAAATGCTGCGATTCATGGCGCCAAAGGACCTCTTGATGAAATTGATTGGCAAGAATGGTCAGATGCAATCGACATTAATGTCAAAGGCACCGTATTCACTTGCCGAGCGGTTCTGCCTTTTTTAAAAAAACAAGGCCATGGGAAAATTATTATTCTCTCTGGCGGCGGCGCAACAAAACCTATGCCTTATTTAAGCGCTTATGCTGCATCAAAAGCCGCTGTCGTTCGTTTTGCTGAAACACTAGCAGAAGAAGTTAAAAAATTTGGTATTGATGTTAATGCAGTCGCGCCTGGCGCACTGAATACACGTTTATTAGATGATGTCGTTAACGCTGGACCTGAACGCGTTGGAACAAAACTGTATGAACAAGCTTTAAAACAAAAACAAGATGGCGGCGAGTCATTAACTGCTGGTGCAAATTTATGTGTTTTTCTCGCTTCATCATTAAGTGATGGTATTACAGGAAAATTATTGAGCGCAGTGTGGGATCCCTGGTCTGACTTACCGCAATATATTGATGAATTGAAATCATCAGACATCTATACTTTGCGTCGTATCATTCCCAGTGACCGTGGCAAAACATGGGGTGATGTATCATGAAAATTGCAATTATAGGTTGCGGCTTTGTTGGAAATAAACGTGCAGACACACTGGCAATTCTCAACTGCCAATTAATCGCTTGCGTTGATCAAGATAGCACACGCGCAGAAGCACTTGCAAAAAGGCATCCCGGTTGTGTTGCTCACACCGATTGGCGTGAAATCATCCATAATCCAGACATTCAACTTGTTATTATTGCTACACAACATGCAACACTCGCAGAAATTGGTCTTGCCTGCGTAGCAGCCGGCAAACATGTGCTTCTCGAAAAACCTGCGGGACGTCGTGCTAGCGAGCTAAATCCTCTCATCGCTACCGCAGAAAAAACAGGTGCACGTATACGTGTTGGATTTAATCATCGTTATCATCGCGCATTTCGTCAAGCTCGTGAATTAGTTGACCAAGATATATTAGGCGACCTCATGTTTGTGCGCGGACGCTATGGTCATGGCGGACGCCTGGGTTATGAAAATGAATGGCGCGCGCAACCGACTCTTTCTGGTGGCGGTGAATTAATCGATCAAGGTGTACATTTAATTGATTTAGCGCGGTGGTTTTTAGGTGACTTCAGCGACATTCAAGGTCATGCGCATACTTATTATTGGGAGATGCCCGTAGACGATAATGGTTTTTTAATTTTAAAAACACCCAAAAAACAAACGGCATTTTTACATGCGAGCTGCACAGAATGGAAAAATTTATTTTCATTTGAAATTTACGGACGCAAAGGAAAAATTGATATCCAAGGTTTAGGAGGCAGTTATGGTATGGAACGCCTCAGCCTTTACAAAATGCTGCCAGAGATGGGACCCCCAGAAACAACGATATGGGAATACCCTATGGCAGATAATTCCTGGGAAGTGGAGCTTGCGGAATTCATTCAAGATGTGCAATTGAATCGTCAACCTGACGCCAATATTCATGACGCACATGCCGCATTAACGATTGTGGAAGAAATTTATAGGAAATCCGGACTATGATTATCGTGAGAAGCCCATTACGTATTTCACTCGGCGGTGGCGGCACAGACCTCCCTTCTTATTATCAAGATCACACAGGCTTTTTAATTGCTGCAGCGATTGATAAATATGTTTATATCACGCTGCACCAAACTTTCGCGCAAGAATTAATAATCAAGTACTCTAAACTTGAGCGTGTCACACATGTCACGCAAATTGAACATCCCATTATTCGCGAATCACTCAAGCATTTAGGGGTAGAAGCGCCGCACTTAGAAATCACGAGCATGGCAGATATTCCTGCCGGCACAGGCTTAGGCTCGTCGGGGAGTTTCACGACAGCTTTATTAAAAGCAGTTCACACACTCAAGAAAAATTTAATTCATCCACGCGAGTTAGCAGAAGAAGCTTGTCATATCGAATTAAATCTCTTGAAAGAATCCGTTGGCAAACAAGATCAATTTATTGCAGCCTATGGCGGCATCACTTGTTTTCGCTTTCAACAGAATGGCACCGTTGAAGCGTGGCCGCTGAAAATCGAACAAGAAACCTTGTATAACCTTGAAGAAAATTTACTGCTATTTTTTACTGGATACTCACGCTCTGCTTCGTCTATCTTGAAAGAACAAGATGACAAGAGCAAAGTGAAAGACACTGACATGATAGCTAATTTACATTTCATTAAAGAATTAGGCTTTAAAAGCAAAGACGCACTCGAAAAAGGTGACTTAAGTGAGTTTGCTAAACTCATGAACGTACATTGGGAACACAAAAAACAACGCTCTAGCAATATGAGCAATAATCAAATTGATGAATGGTATCAATTAGCCCTTAAAAACGGTGCGCTAGGTGGAAAAATGATAGGCGCAGGAGGCGGTGGCTTTCTCATGTTTTACGCAGAAGACAAAGTGAAATTACGACAATCCATGCGTTCGGCTGGCTTGCAAGAACTACGCTTCCGATTTGATTTTGCAGGGACACAGGTAGTCGCACAATGATTAGAGCAGCATTATTTCCTGTTGTGATTATTGCAGGTGGATTAGCAACGCGCCTACATCCCTTAACACAAACGCTGCCTAAATCGTTGGTGCTAATAAACGATGAGCCTTTTATCTCACATCAATTACGCTTACTTCATCAAAATGGGATACGAGAAGTTGTACTTTGCCTAGGCTATTTAGGCGAACAAGTCGTAGACTATATCGGCAACGGTGATCGCTTTGGCATGCATGTTTCCTATGTCTTTGATGGACCGATACTGCTAGGAACCGCAGGATCTATTAGACAGGCATTACCCCAACTCCCCGAACATTTTTTTGTATTGAACGGAGATTCTTATCTCCCCTGCGATTACGCCGCAGTGCAAAACACTTTCGAGAGATCCCACAAACAAGCCTTAATGACTGTTTTTCGAAATCTTGGCTTGTGGGATAAAAGTAATGTCGAGTTCAGTCACCACTCGATTTTAGCCTATGATAAAAAACATCAGACCGAGCGCATGCTCTATATTGATTATGGACTCGAAATCTTCGCAAAATCAGCATTTGATAGCATCCCCGCGCAAACACCATATGACTTGGCAGATTTATTCCAAAACTTGTTACAACAGCAACAATTGGCGGCTCATGAAGTCTCTGAGCGGTTTTATGAGGTAGGATCATTTGCTGGGATGTCTGACCTAGGGCACTATTTAACTCTTTGCCGTTAAAAAAATCTGCAATCAAAATCTACAATTAACATCTCGATTACAAAAAGTATTAAATAGTGATGGATTTTGCAAATGAAAATGCAAAGAATCTTGTTAACATGGCGGCAAAAGAATTAAATTTAGTAAATTATGAGTTAGGTGATCTTCAACCTTATAATCATTGTCACTATGCATGACTAGCATTCGAGAAACTCGAAAGTTTACTGTTATCCGTATTAGCAAGCGAAGTTGATTCAGTTAGATGCTGTTGCGTGGGCGGAGGAATAACAAAAAAAGCAGCTTGTGTCATCGCCGTGGGCATATTAGCAACAGATGAAAACTTCTGTAACACCAATTTTTCTTCCTGCTTATTGTCCTTCTGGTCGACTGCGTCACTATCACGATGACTAGCAGTGGGAAAAACGTCTTTTCCCTGAGTAGACGCATGAGAAGAGAAGAAAGAATGTCCGAATCTGGCTTGTGATAACGGTATAATATTACTATCTTCGCGCTTAGCTATTTCGATCACTTTTTGCATCTCGCTTTGCAAAGGAGCATGATTGGCATTTATTTTCAATCCATTATCTAAGGCCAGTTTTGCCCTTTCAATATTATTTAATGCTAAGAAAGTTTTCCCTTGAGTGAAATAAAACTCAGCTTTTTCTTCCGCTTCTAGATTCTCTAAAGCATCTTCAGCACTTTTAAAATATTGCTCCGCCAATTCAACCTCAGCACACATCAAATGAATCAATCCTTTTCCAAACTCAGCAAGATGAAAAACATCCTTTCCCTGAGAAGCCGACTCAAATGACTCTTTTGCAAACTCTAACTTATTTTTTATAAGTAAAATATACCCCTTATAACAATGGGTATATTTTGCATCATTATTGAGTTTAAGCATTTCATCGAAACAAGTGAGCGCACCCTCATAATCATCTATATAGAACAACGCACAGCCTTTAAGTCGATAAGCACTATCTTCAGGATCAACTGGACTAAGCTCTAAAACTTTACCAAAGCAAGTAATTGCCTCTGAGAAATTACCTGTGTCATAGAAATAATCACCCTTGAAACGCCAATACGACACGTCATCAATACCTAATTTCTGTAATTGATTATAAATGTTGACTGCTTCTGCTTTGAAATTTAACTCGGCAAGAATTCTCGCTTTACATTTCAAAGCAAATATGTAATTTTCACTAATGAGATCATTACCACTGAATTCAATCTCAATTATCTGTTCATAACAAGACAAAGCTTCTTCGAGTTTGTTAAGTTTGGAATATAAATACCCTCTCAACCTTAATATTTCGCTATCTATAGGAGCAATTTTATATGCTTTCTCACAAAGTGTTAGCGCTTCATTATAATTTTTTGTTGTAGAAGCTATTATTCTGCTTTTGAGTTCGAGAGCTCTAACATGCATCGTATCAAGTGTAAGCACATGCTCAAAACAATTCAATGCGCTATCATCATCTTCTAAATTCCAAAGAACGACCCCTTTATTATAATAGGCTGATATGTGATTCGAATTTAATTTTATTACGCGATTAAAAATATCTAACGCATCATTGAATTTATCTTTTTCAGTTAATACAATACCTTCTTTCACCATATCATCAAGATTCTCATTTAAATATTTTAGCAAGCCAGAGTTCGGGGAGTCTAGCCCTACAATTTGAGAATAACTAACATCCGACACAACTAACGTTGCCTGATGTGATGACCAAAGTAAAATAGCAGTGATCTCATTTTCTTCCTTTTTTACTCGCCAAAAACGTACTGCCGAATCTTGGCTTCCTATTGCCAAATAAATCCCTGCTGTATCCTGATACCAAGCAACGCTTGTAATAGTTCTTGTAAAATCAGAAATAACTATCAAACACTGTCCGGACTCAATATCCCACAGTCGCACTGTATTATCAGTACTCCCTGATGCCAGAAGATTTCCTGGCCCAAATGAAATAGTGGTAACCGTATGCTCGTGTCCCCACCTGCTTCCATCGTAGAGATACCCTCCTAAAGTCAGAATCAATTTTCCATCATCCGCATTCCAAACATTAATTTCCCTACCAGCAGCTGCAGCTAAGCATTTACTCCCATCAAAAGCTACAAAGTCAATATTGCAACCCTCAGAAGTCCATAGCAGTATTCCAGCGTTCAAATCCCATACCCGTACTTCACCTTTCTGATCTGTAAAAGAACGATTATCACTCCCTGAAGCCAGGAGCTCATTCTGGCAAAATGCCACACTACTCACTTCACATGTGTGCCCTACTAATGTTTGCATCAGTTTATTATTTTTTATGTCCCAGATACGAACAAGTTTGTCATCTCCACCAGTAGCCAATATGTTGTCTAAACTAATAGCTATGCAATATACCTTCGCAATATTTTCAATTACTTTTAACAGTCTTCTATTCTTTATGTCCCAAACACGCACTGTTTTATCTTCACTTCCAGATACTAAAAGATCATTTGGAGTAAACGCTACACTATAAACCGCCCCTACATGTCCCTCAAATATATGAATGAGCCTGCCACTCTTCATGTTCCATACTTGTACTTCCTTATCAAGTCCTCCTGAGGCTAAGAGGTTATTTGAACCAATAGCAACACTACTCACAGTACTTTTGTGCCCACTTTTTTTCTGCAAAAGAGGCTGTCCTCTAACCCTCCAAAATCTAACTGTATTATCATCACGTCCACCCGAAGTTATGAGATTGTCATAGCCACAAGCTACACCAGTAATAGTCAAACCTTTATGACCTTCAAAAGTCTGCAAATGCTTCATCTCTTTTACATCCCAGACTTTCACTTTACCATCAGAATCTCCTGCCGAAACTAAAAAAGTGGAACTAAAAATTACACCGCTAACACCATATTCATGAGCCGAAAATGTATTTAAAAATTTCTTTCTCTTTACATCCATCACACACACATCTCCATTATCTTCTCCAGACGCTAAGAGATGATCAAATCCAAAAGCTACAGAACAGATACCACGCTTTTGTCGATCAAAGATGTGTAATAAACTCAGATTCTCTACATCCCAGAGCCTGACAGTCCCATCAGTACTTGCTGATGCTAAAAGATTGTTTGGACCAAAGGCTACTTTTCTTACAGAAGCAGTATGTCCTTCAAAAGTATACAAGTAACGCTTACTTTTTATTTCCCACAAACGCACTGTCTTATCCCTACTTCCTGATGCCAAGAGATGGTTGGGACCAAAAGCAACACTCAAAACCGTCTCTGTATGTCCCACCAGAGTTTGTAAGAACTTCTTATTCTTAATATCCCATAGCTCGACGGTGGAATTTTGGAGAAGTCCAGTCGCAAGTATTCCCTCGCCAACTGCTAAACACTTAATCGAATACGCACTTTCAAACTTAGATATCAATTGGCGTTTTCTAGCATTATAGAGATAAATACAGTGTAAATCTGAGACAGCTAACAACTCACCATCTGCCGAATATGCAATTGCAGTAATTGCTGAACTGCTATCTAATTTGATACACCTTTCTTCATCAATTATTGTGCCTTCCAATTTAGCATTTGTTAGATTTGCATTTCTTAGCCATGCTCCTGTAAAATTAACATCACGCAAATCTGCTTCATAAAATATTGTATGATCAAATATTCCCCCACTTAAATCCGCTCCTTTAATGCGAACTCCTGAGAAATCTTCTTGTGAGAATACTTCTCCATAAGCATTTAATATCGTGATTAAATTTGCAGCAGCAATAGAAAATTTTTTATCATCTTTAGATTTAAGAATAATTCGACGATATCTTTCTTTACTTGACTCTATACATTCTGGGTAATCTATTTTTCTTTGAATATATTCTTTATTTTGAGTCAGTAACATGTCATAAAGTGGGTCATCAGTATCCAATCGGATATTTTCTTCGTCCGTTAACATTTCTTTTTGAATAATTTTTTCAGAGTCTTTCCTTACTACAAAGTATTCTCTAAACGAAGCATGCATAAACCCAAATTCGTTTTGATTATATCGTGTTATCAGGCAAGCTGATCTTGCTAATTCTGCTTCATCTCCAATCAGTGACAGCCATTCTTCTTTTGTTGCTAGATTTACCGTATTTAAATTGATACTCGTGACGTTATTTCTTAACATACTCAAAGATAATGCATAGCAATATTCTAAAAACATTGGTTTCGGATCAAATGAATCGTCAATTATCTTGGCTTCTTTTAATTTTTTTTCTTGTCGTAAAAACCATTTATTTACAAATGAATCATATAGTTTGGCTTGTGTTAGCTCAGTACGCTTGGCCTCAGTGATTCCTTCATTTTTACCTTCCGCAAAATCTTTTAAAACTTCAGGCAACGCATCCAGCGCTATTCTTAATATGAATGGTGTTTTTACAAGCTGCATTAATCCTGGGATAGATTCTAATTGTGCTTTTGTGATAATCTTTTCGCTATCGAGTCCTTCGATTGGTTGATTCTTAATTTCATCAGCTGAGCGCTTTTCATCTAAGAACAAATCAACCCCTATACCTCCTGGTGGCCCAGGAATAGAAAATATTGATTCAACATCCCCCATTTCCATCTGTGAACTTAATATCGCATAGCGTTTCAAATATTCATCTATTTGAGATTCAGAAAATTCTGCCACATGGAGCTGTTGTAATAAATTGTATTGAGGGACATCATCTTGATATGGCGTGAAAAGAGATTCATATTGCTCTACATGATACAAAGCTTGTGCCCTACAGCTGATGATGATTTTTGCCCGCCACTCTTGCCAGCGATTGTTTAAATAGATTTGTTCTAATCGATGAATTTCATCGTATCCATCGAGGATAAATATGAATTGCTTTTCTATTTTTAGTTGATTAACTTGATCAGGGGTAAATCCGTGACTTTCTAATGTATCTTCTATAACGCGATTTGTTTGATCAAGACAAGGTAATGAAACAAATATTGGGATTGCATGATCATCTTGATACTGCATCCAGCGCTGTCTTGCCAGTGTTTGAAAAAACAAACTTTTGCCGTAACCCGCTTCGCCTAGTATTAACAATACTTTCTTGGGATCTTCCGCTGATAAAAAAGATTTAACGCTATCCATTAAATCGCTTGGGGTTTCTTGCGAGAAAGTAGTTTGACGAGCTTGTATAGGAATATAGAGTGGATTATCTGAGAGTCCTTGTAATTGTTTTTGTTTGAATGACTGTAATCCCTCTACTGCTGATGTAAACATCTTATCTCCGTTTGTTAGCTATTCTTTAATATAACCCTTATTTAGATGAGGATGACTTTCCTAATGAGCGAGTTGATTGCCCTTGTTTAGCTTTCGTCTTTATTTGATTATTATTAAGATGTAATGGCTTATGGCTGAATATCGATGAATTCGCTAAACTAGACTTTGATTTTTTTTCTTCTGATTGAAGAATTGAGCTGCCTCCTATAGCACCTCTTTGATTAAGTATTCGATAATCAAGATCAGTTAAACCAATTGCTCCAGCTATATTAGTTTTACGTACAGTGAGTGATGCCTGATGTGTAGACCATCGCAAAACAACTTTAACATCTTTATCTTGTCGATAGACTTGCCAATAGCGAACGGCTTTATCATAACTTCCCGTTGCTAGATATAAACCTTCTGTATTTTGTTTCCAAGCAAGGCTGCTGATTGAACCTCTAAAACCTAAAATAACATAAAGGCAACAGAGTCGATTGATATCCCAGAGACGCACTGTCCTATCATTACTTCCTGAAGCTAAAATACCATCAGGACTAAAAGATAAAGCATTAATAGCACTTGTATGCCCTTCTAATTTCTCTAGACATTTACCGTTCTTCACATCCCATACTCGCACTGAGTTATCACGGCATCCTGAAGCTAAAAAATTTCCAGGACCAAAAGAGATGCAATCAACACCAAAACCGGAATATCCTATCAATTCCTGCAGACATTTACTTTTTTGAATGTCCCCTGGCTGTACTTTTTTAGATACCATATCAATGAAATCTTTGGGTCTAAAGAATT
The DNA here is from genome assembly GCA_903970525.1 of Myxococcales bacterium. Classification (GTDB taxonomy): domain Bacteria; phylum Pseudomonadota; class Gammaproteobacteria; order DSM-16500; family DSM-16500; genus UBA5158. The sequence goes on from CAJCIZ010000209.1 coordinate 14,100, forward strand.
TGCTAGAAACTTTTAATTGTCGCAAGCACTGACCATGCTTTATATTCCACACAGACACTTCCTCAGTCATATCTTCTAAAATCAACTTATCTCCAGGGCCAAAGAATACTTTTTGTATATAAAATTTATGGCCTTTTAATATTTGCAAACATTGACCTAGTTGTATATCCCATATCCGCACTGTGCAATCATAACTTCCTGAAGCCAAAGTATCTCCAAAACCAAAAGCTACACAGGTAACTCCCTCCAAATGCCCTTTCAACGTCTGCAGACATTTACCTTGCCTCACGTTCCACACACGCACTGTTCCATCATTGCTGCCTGAAGCCAAGATATCAACAGAACCAAAGGATATACATCTCACGCCATTTGTATGTCCTTCATATATCTGCAGAACCTTATCATGCTTCACATTCCACACACGCACTGTATTATCATAACTTCCCGAAACCAAAATATCTCTAGCACTAAAAGAAACACTAGTAATTCCACCTATATGTCCTTCTAATATTTGAAGACATTCACCTTGCCTCACATTCCACACACGAACTGTTTTATCATCACCTCCTGACGCTAAAAGATTTCCACCATCAAACGACAAACTCCTAACATATCCTGTATCCCCTTCTAATATTTGCAAGCATAAACCCTGATTCCAATTTGATATACATATCATCTTATAACTTCCTGAAGCTAAAAGATCTCCCGGACCAAAAGATACACTAGTAACTGCACTTGAATGCTCATAAAACGTATGCAAACAATTACCCTGCTTCACATTCCATACACATACTGTCTGATCTTCACTTCCTGAAGCCAATACATCTCCTGGACCAAATGCAACACTGCTCACATTACTTCTATGTCCTTTTAGTGTTTGCAGACATTCACCCTTCTTCGCATCCCACACGCGCACTGTCTTATCTTGACTTCCTGACGCCATAATATCTCCATAGCCAAATGATACGCTATGCACACTATCCTCATGCTTTTCTAATGTTTGTAAACACTTACCTAGTTTCACATCCCATATGCGTAATGTTTTATCCCAGCTTCCTGAAACCAGCAAATCTCCAGCACCAAAAGATACACATATACCTGCGCTTGTATGCCCTTCCAATACTTGATTCAACTTTGATGTTTCAGCTTCGTGAATATAAATTTTCTTGTCTTCACATCCTACAGCCAACCATTTCTTATCAGCCGAATAGGAAATCGACGTTACACCACTTAAAATCTTTAGAAATGGCTTTTCACCAAATTTCACTCCTTCCATTTTTGCTTTTGTGAAATCTGCATTTCTTAACCAAGTCCCTTTCAAATTAACATTTCGCAAATCGGCATCACAAAATATTGTATGATCTAATATTGCTCCGCTTAAATCAGCACCTCTAATTCGCACTGCTGTAAAGTTCTGCGCTGAAAACACTTCACCATAGGCATTTAATATTGTAATAGCATTAGCCGCTGCAAATTCTAATCTTTCATCGTCTTTCGATTTAATAATGATTTGATAAAAATATTTTTTGATTTTTTCCATATGCTCTGGGCGATCTACAAGATTCTGTATGTATACTTTATTATCAGCTAATATTTCTTCATAAAATGGATCGCCCGTTTCCCATTGAATAATTTCTTCTTCTATTTTTTCTTGGCTTAGTCTCGCATTTTCTGCTGCTTTCCTTACCACAAAATATTCAATAAAAGATGCGTGCATAAAACCAAATTCATTTGAGCTATAGCGCGTTATTAAACAAGCTGATCGAGCTAATTCCGCCTCATCTCCTACTAATGACAACCATTCTTCTTTTGCTGCTAAATTTTTTGTATTTAAATTAATGCTTGTGACATTATTCTTTAACATGCTTGATGATAATGCATAGCAATATTCTAAAAACATTGGCTTAGGATCAAGCGAATCGTCAATCACCTTAGCTTCTTTTAATTTCTTCTCTTGACGGATAAACCATCTATTAACAAATACATCATATAACTTAGCTTGTGTTAACTCATTACGCTTGGCCTCTTCTATCCCTTCACTTTTTCCTTCCGCAAAATCTTTCAAAACATCAGGCAAAGCATCCAGCGTTATTCTTAATATAAACGGTGTTTTAACAAGCTTCATTAATCCTGGGACAGATTCTAATTGTGTTTTTGTTATAATCTTTTCGCTATTGATTCCCTCAATCGGTTCATTCTTAATTTCATCTGCTGAGCGCTTTTCATCTAAGAACAAATCAGCTTCTATACCTCCTGGCGGCCTAGCGATAGAAAATATTGATTCAACGTCCCCCATTTCTTTCTGGGAACTTAATATCGCATAACGTTTCAAATATTCATCTATCTGAGATTCAGAAAATTCTGCGACATGGAGCTGTTGTAATAAATTGTATTGAGGGACATCGTCTTGATATGGGGCGAAAAGAGACTCATATTGTTCTACATGATACAAAGCTTGTGCTCGACAACTGATGATGATTTTTACTTGCCATTCTTGCCAGCGATTGTTTAAATAAATTTGTTCTAATCTATGCATTTCATCATATCCATCGAGGATGAATATGAATCGCTTCTCTGTTTTTAATTGATTGACTTGATCGGGTGTAAATCCGTGATTTTCTAATGTATCTTCCATAATGCGATTTGTTTGGTCAAGACAAGGGAGTGAAACAAAGATGGGGATTGCATGATCATCTTGATATTGTATCCAGCGCTGTCTTGCCAGTGTTTGGAAAAATAAACTTTTTCCGTAACCCGCTTCGCCTAGTATTAACAATACTTTCTTGGGATCTTCCGCAGATAAAAAAGATTTCACACTATCCATTAAATCGCTTGGGGTTTCTTGGGAAAAAGTAGTATGACGAGCTTGTATGGGAATATACAGTGGATTATCAGAGAGTGCTTGCAGTTGTTTTTGTTTGAATGACTGCAATCCTTCTACGGCAGATGAAAACATATTACCTCCATGTTACAAGCAATCCATCATTAACTCTCTTCTTGTCATTCTGAAGCTAGTTGAGACGCCTCCCATGCAATGTCGTATTATTATTGTGATGCTCGGCATCTGGATTATTAGGTTTTGGAGGAATCGGTGGTGGTGATGCTGATGAAGCAACATGTCGCAAATGCACACCCGTTGTTGGTAAAGCAGGTAACACATGGATTAATGGGTTTAGCGGAATAGGTACAGGTACAGGGGGCGCTATGGGAGAAGGCATCAAATGCAGCGGTGGCAATGATGATGGTGGTGATGAACCCTGCACCACCGCATTATTAGGCAGTATCGGAGATGACGGCTTCTCTACAGACATACGCTGAGAGGTAGGCACTACAGTAACACTTTTAGACGCAGCCCCCTGGGTACGTCTTGGTATTGCAAACTTACTCATGACAACCGCTGATGAACTTGCAGAAGAGGATGAACTCGTGGCTGAACTTACGTTCAGCGGTGCTGGATTCACACTCGCTTTATGCCTTTCTAAATCGCGTCGATTACCTCTTTTAACTGCAAAATACTCTCTCAAAGAATCATGCAAAAATGCCCATCGATTATTACCTATATATTTTAGAGGGCAGGCATCCCATGCCTGACTATTGCTCTTTTCATAAAAACGTATAAAAGGATCAGAAACAAACTTTGCTTTTGTTGCTGGATCCATTCGTTCAATTGATTCTATTATAGAGCGCGACGGACGCTCGATGAAAGACACATTTTGTCTTAACATAACCTCACCTAAATCTTCAGAAAATCGCCAAAAGATTTCTATATCAGGCGCAGCATCTTTAAGTCTCTTATGTCCTCGCTCAAACCAGTTTGCAAAAAATTCATCTTTAAGCTTAGCTTCCGTAATCTTCTGGGTCTCTGAGTACTGAGTTAAATCTAGATATTTCTCTACTATGCTTGGCATGACATCCATAGCGATATTTAATAAATAAGGCTTTTTGACCAATTCCTTCATTCCACGAATATTTTTGATATGCTGTTGATATATCGCAGGGTCCTTCCACTTTGCTTTGGGGTGAAGCATGAGGTATTGGTTAATATAATCTGCCAATTGCGTTTCATCAAATGATACGACATTCATAACCGTCATTGAATGACTATTAGATACCCTATCCAGTGGGCTTGGTGTAAAATATCGTTCAGCATTACTATTCAATTCATTCACAAAAAACTCAGTTCGACAAGAAATCACGACTTTTGCATTTAATGTCTCTAAACGATTCGATAAATAGATATTACGGAAAACAGCTGCATTTCCTTTTATTGCATTCATTTCATCGTAAGCATCTAAAATCAAAACAAACTTATGATGACTTCTTAAATACATGATTTCTTCATCTGTAAATAGCACACCATAACGATTTGCGATATCACGCAAATGTTCTTGCACTAAATGCGTTTCTGGATTTTCCAAGGAAGGCAATGAGATAAAAAATGGGATTGGCGCATCCGTATTAGGTTCATAATGCTGCCAAAGATATCGTTCTAAAAATCTATTGAATGTTGACTTTCCACTACCCGCATCACCTTTCAATAATAAAACAGTTGTAGGATCATCAACGTTGATATATTCAGACACCCTTTGTACTAAATTAAATTTAGCACTTTCATTGTTTTCATACGCACCTTGTGCCGGCACATAAATTGACAATTCATTACTGATACCTTTATCTTCTAACACATGCGCTTTTAGTTGCTGGATTTTTTTTGCGGCTGTTGCGTCGGGCGATACTATCGGCACGATGCCACTTTCTCTTAAGTGCTTATCTTTGACTCTAGAAAATAACGAAAATTGCATGATGACTTTCTCTTCTTCAGCCTGCAATTTCATTTCCGTAAAATCGGGGACATTATTCTTCAAAATCTTACGTTGCTTGTCATCATTAATTTGCGAAGGTAGTCTAGCAAGCAGCGAACGCGCATCTTCTCTGAGTCCTTGGTCTCGGCACAATGCGAAATTAATAAGGACAGTTATCAAAAAATGTAAAACTTTAGTATGTTTTTCTTCCGCTATAAAAATACTGCCTAAAAGACGAATAGCTTGATTTTGAATGTCCGTTTTAGCAGTAGGAATGAATTTTTCAAGTTGAGTAATCAATCCCAATACAAACATTTCATTCTGATCAAAACATGTCTGCATCAGAAAATGTTCAAAGCTATCGAAACGACCGCAATCCAAACATAGTTGCGTATAAAACAACGCGTCATACCATTCTTGTCGTCTGCTCACAAACTTAAAGGCCTCTTTAAAGCTGAGATAAGCATCAAATAGCTGCGTAGGATCAAAACTAGTCACCGCAGATTTAATGTCCATTACGCCTTCGCCAAACGCTTTACCACGTCGAAACATTGAACGAAATTTACTTTCATTATTTGGTACGCGAACCAGAGCCTGCCTTGCCTTTCCTGAATGATACACAATTCTCGGATTTTCATGATCCGACAAATCATTTAACTGATCATACAAATCTTCATGCTCTGTAATTCTATCTAGATCTTTCACATGAGCATCAACCATCACATCAAGCAATTGAGAAAGTGAAACAACCATCTTTAATATGAACTCATCACTTTGCTGATGGATAGCAGTAAAGCGCGACTTTAATACTCTAAAAATTTGTACGTAATCATCTGCACTCAATAAACTAGAATCACAATGTGATATGATTTGGGTGAGACCTTCTACTGCATCAACATTGAATAAAGTGGATTGATTAATGGCTTCGACTACAGCATTCACTAATGATTTTATAATCTCAGGTTCATCTAATGGCGCCAATGCCACTACTTCAGCAATTTTAGCTTTATCTTTCCCTTTTTCTTTTGCAAATTCATTAACAATATCTATTGCAATGGATTTTTGTTTTCTATATTCATGAGTCATCTTGTCTGTTGCTAAAAGATATTTTGATAAACTGACTGTATCATCAATATCATTAGAACTAATGTGTGACTTTTCTTCTTGCGTAAATTTTTCAGCTGTGAGTTGTTCGATTTTATTCTTTGCTATTTTACTTCCTAATTTTTTTGCCTCTTGAAAACATATTAACGCAAGTTGAAAATCATTTATTGTGATATAGAATTCACCTAATTCTTCTGTTGCTTCGAGCAGCAAATCTTTCACTATTTCTGCGCCACTTTTTGCTTCTTTTAATGCTTGCTGTAGAAAGTTAATAGATTCTTTATATAGACCAGCTGCTAGCCCAATCTTTCCATACTTACTCGCGGGTCGCGCATCCTCTAAGTACTTCTGACCTAACTGTAAAGGTGATTTGCCATCTTTTCCCTGTCTCGATGATATATTCCCCATAATCTCCTCCTTTTAATCTGTATTTCTAATATACAGCAGCTAAAATTTAGAGCGGATCATACTCTTATATAGAGTGAATGTGAATAGGTTGACTTCTTAATGGACATACAAGAAAAGAGCCTGCATTTAAATACAGTTTTATAAACTAAAATTAATAAAATAATCAATGTATGATATGTTTATAAATTATATGTTATTTTATATTATTATATTGAAAAATTATAAAGTATAGTTTATAATAGAATTACATACTACCAGGAAATATAAAATATACTTTATGGCAACCACACTTTGGGGCAAAATTTACTATAATGACACTTATGCTGGAATTCTGCAGCAAGAACCCAGTGGACGCTGTATATTTACATATGATACATCCTATCTAAGCTCCTCATCCCAGCCTATTGCTTTTACTTTTCCTCTACGCAAAGAACCATTCATATCAGAAGGAGATTTACATCCTTTTTTCGATAATTTAGGTGCTGAAGGTTGGCTTGAAAACGCTCAAGCCAAAGCTCTGAAATCCAGCAATAATAATCGCTTTGAGCGTCTACTCGGATTTGGCTATGACCTAGCAGGAGCAGTGTCCATCAGAGATCCTGAGCCACGCGCTCATATTCAGCTTGATCCTGTTGATGAAGTAACAAATGCAGCTTTGCGTGGTCGAGCCTCGCTTTCCGGAGTACAGCGTAAACTGCTAATCGTGAAAGAAGGCAATCAATACAGACCAACAAGAACAAATGAATTAAGTACTCATATCGCAAAACTACCCTCAGGCAACTTAACTGATATTATTGAAGTTGAATATCTCACTACACTTGCAGTAAAAAAATTATTACCGGAGGATTCAACTGTTGAGATGGAAATCGCGACAATTAACTCTATCACTCAACCTGCTTTGGTAATAAAACGTTTTGATCGTATTATTTCAAATTCGAAAATCACCCGAGTTCATTTTGAAGAGTTTAATCAACTACTGGGACTTCATTCGGGTGACGATAAATATAATGGATCTTATGAGATGCTAGGAAACTTTATTAACACAACTCCAGGATGCATACCTGCAGAAGCCGATCGTCTTTACAGACGCATCTTAGCTTGCTTGATAGTTGGAAATACTGATGCGCATTTCAAAAATTTTGCTATGCTTCATACCAGAGACGGTCTGCGGCTAACACCTTCTTACGATTTAGTCGCCGCTAATCGATATAGTCAATTTCATACAATTGCTTTAAGTATTGGTAGTGCAAGCAACTTGGACATTGGAAATCTTAAACCCAAGCATATTATTGATCTGGGGCGTGGATTTGGCTTAAATGATAAAATTATTTTAGATGCCACAAATGAACTTAAGAGAAATTTAGCCGCAGCAAAACAGGCAATTTCTACAGCTAAAATTGATTGCTCCTTAAAACTTCGCAGTAAATTAATTGATATAATGGAGAAACGATGGAACGGCAGTTTCGACTCAATTGGCCCGCTATTGTCGCAGAGGCAAAACAAAGGCGCAAAACACAAAACTTAACTCAACAGCGATTAGCGATGCTTGCTAATGTTAGCACACCTACGATATCGCGATTTGAGAGCGGCTCTAAGGATATTGAATTATCCTCAATTTTTAACATCTTAAAAACGCTAGGGATGGTAGATCAACGCAATTTAATTTTTCCAGAGACGCCCAATGCACAATATGATAACAATCGAATGATAGTTGTTTTTTGGGGACAAGATGATTCTAAATCAATACGCTGCGCCATTACCACTGAAGCGCTAGAGGATCATTATAAAAGTAAAAGCAAAGATCCTATGAAAATTTTTTTAGAAAATCATTCAGCCATTGCACATGAAGCTGTAAGGAAGTATCTGAATAATCAATTTGAATCTGATGATTATATTCTCATTAAAACTGAAGACCTATAGTAGGTAACCTTGCTTGATCAAGAATCATGGGACTTTGTTGGGCTTCGCTGCGCTCAGCCCAACCTACATCTTTACTTGTTAGTATTAGCTAGAGCATTTGATTCTAATTTAAGATTCAAATCTGAAGCCACTTGACTTGGCCATTCATTAACTTGAGCACGCTCAAAGTTCGTCACTTTGATAATTGATTTCTTCATCGTGGGTAGCGTTGATTTATCCAATTCAATTTTAAGATCATCACGCTTTCCTAAGGTTGCATAGATTGTTGCAAAATCATTGATAAATTTTGCGTAAGGCAAGCGACGCTGATCTACAGTTGTAGTATCTAACGTTTTCAGAAATGCATCAGCAACATCTGCGAGTGTTGATGCCTGGGCTTGGCAAGCTTGATCCGTTCCGAAAATGGAAGTTTTCATTGTAGGATTGAGTTTAAGATATTGCTCTGCAACAGCCTTCAAAGATATCGCAGCATTTGTAATAGCAACCCACTGTGATACATCTTCAAATCCTTTCCATTCATAATATCTATTTTCATTGCGAGATTTGTTTTGACCTGACTGATAGGGTTCAAACCACGCAATATTATAAGCATAAGTTTCCATCTCGCTCATAATATCGCGTCTTGTCACCGTGCCTTTATAAGCTCGTTCTATAGAAAGCTCACCTTGGTTTTTGAGAGGCATATTAACTTTAACAATAGTCCCACGCTTTTTTGAATTTGCGTGTTCAAGTGCGGCTTCATAGGTGGAAAAGGCTTCAAACACGGGTTGATCGGCATCTCTTCTAGCAGCATTATAAACATATAACAATCTTGCTAATTCTCTTGCAGAAGTAAATCCGTCGTACTGAAGTAAATCATTTGAGTCAAAGTCAATATAAAGATATTGAATTTCGTTGGTGTAGTCTTCACTGTATTGATTTTTCAAACGGTATTCACGTAATTTTAATTGGATTTTTTCTTTTGGCAGATGCATGCGTCGATCTCCCATGACTTCCGTTTGGATGGGTTGATCAAAGTTATTTATTAGAGTTAATTCTCTCAATTCATTATCAACTTTCTCGTCACCCGTTACAAAACCATTTCTATAATGATTAGCAAGCGTTGCTGCAGATGCTTCGATTGCTACACGCGCTTCGCAACCATTTTCCATACTTTAATGAAATGCAAATTCTTCAAGTGCATCACTTGCATAGTTAATGTTGATGGGTGTTTTGAGATTTTGAATTAACACCTGCGCCGGTTCTTTTCCTGTGGCAGGGCACAAGGTTAATGTCATTTCACCTAAATTCGCTAATCGCTGAATTGCTATATTTTCTTTATCAATAGTGCTTGAGAAATGTGGCGTCAATTTGACTGAAACTTTATTATCATTTATTTTTGCAGTTTCAGCATTTACCTCGACTCTTTGAAATTTGGGAGTCGTGATTGTAATTTTTGTCAGTAAGTGTTTTTTGTTTGGGTCATTATCTAAGAAACTAAACATGGCTTTATTACCTTAGGATTATTGATATTAGCGAATCTTATCTTACTGACCTTAAGACAAGATTAAATACAATTTATTCTCGCGTAACTTAATGATTATACAAAGAATAATATTTTGACACCCCTATCTATCCCTATTTTTAATACATGATACTAGTCAAGGTTACTTCCGAACAGTTTTATGAGGCAGGATCATTTGCCGGAATTGCTCTCCTAGGGTATTATCTATCCCTTTGCGGTTAGTATAGGATCAGCATGGATTTCATTAAGCAATACCTCTCTGAGGCTAAGCAAGTCATCGATCAACTGAATGTGCATCACATCGAAGAGATTGTTGATTTATTAGTCAAAACGCGCGCCAGCACTGGCCGTTTGTTTATTTTAGGGGTAGGCGGTAGCGCCGGGAATGCCTCTCATGCTGTGAATGATTTCCGTAAAATTGTCGGCATAGAAGCTTATACACCTACCGATAATGTGTCTGAATTGACGGCACGTACGAATGATGATGGCTGGGCCTCTGTCTTTGCGAAATGGCTAGAAGTCAGCCGATTAAAAGCAAATGACTTACTGCTGATTTTTTCAGTCGGTGGCGGCAACCTTGAAAAAAATGTCAGCCCTAATTTAGTGGCTGCCTTAGAATACGCAAAAAAAATCGGTACGAAAGTGGCAGGCATTGTTGGCCGTGATGGCGGTTATACCGCACAAGTTGCAGATGCATGTGTGATTGTTCCAACACCCAACCCTGAAAACACCACGCCACATGCGGAAGCGTTTCAAGCTGTGATTTGGCATTGTTTGGTTTCACATCCAAAATTAAAAGCCGCACAGACAAAATGGGAATCGGTAAGATAAATGAAACAACGTGCAATTTTTCTAGATCGTGATGGTGTTTTAAATCATGCCATTATCAAAAATGGCAAGCCTTTTGCTCCACTCACGCTCGATGAATTGAGTATCCCGGACGATGCGTTTGCAGCATTGTCACGCTTAAAAGTAGCGGGATTTCTTTTAATCGGGGCGACAAATCAACCCGATGTTGCACGTGGTACGACAACGCGCGAAACCATTGAAGCCATTAATGCGCGCATGATGGAAGTGTTACCGCTGGATGAAATAAGAGTTTGTTTTCACGATGACAGTCACCAATGCTTATGTCGAAAACCTTTGCCGGGTTTACTCACACAAGCAGCGGCTGATTTTAAAATTGATTTGAATAACAGTGTCATGATTGGTGACCGTTGGAAAGATATCGATGCAGGTCAGCGCGCTGGCTGCCAAACGATATTGTTACGCCAAGATTACCAAGAAGAAGATACGACTAAAACTGCTAGCTATACTGCGTCTTCGTTAACAGATGCAACAAACTGGATTCTAACGACTTTAATTGAAAAAAGGTGATAATGATGAAACCTGTAAAAGACTTGAAAGTAAAAATATTTGCTGACGGCGCTAACAAAAATGACATGTTAAGCCTGTATAAGAATCCTTCTATTACCGGTTTCACAACCAACCCTTCTCTCATGCGCAAAGCTGGCGTCACCGATTATGAAGCTTTCGCAAAAGAAATTTTATCTGTTATCAAAGATTATCCGATTTCATTCGAAGTTTTCTCTGATGATTTTTCTGAAATGTATCAACAAGCATTGAAAATCGCGAGCTGGGGAAAAAATGTTTACGTTAAAATTCCCGTGAGCAATTCGAAAGGCGAATCTGCTTTAGGTTTAGTAAAAAAACTGGCTGATGCTGGCGTTAAACAAAACGTTACTGCATTGATGACATTGGATCAAGTACGCGATGTCACAGCCGCTTTAGCAACAGGCCCTTCTTCCTATGTCTCTGTATTCGCTGGTCGTATTGCTGACACAGGCCGTGATCCTATGGGCATCATGACAGCTTCTGTTGAAATGCTACGCCCCTACCCTCAGCTTGAATTAATTTGGGCAAGCCCACGCGAACTGTTAAATGTAATGCAAGCAGACAGCATTGGTTGTCACATCATTACAGTGACCAATGACATCATTAGCAAACTGAGCATTGTCGGAAAAGACTTGCATGAATTTTCTTTAGAAACCGTACAAACATTTAGAGACGATGCAGTCAAAGCGGGATTTAGCTTAGAAACAGAGATTGCATAAAACAAATTTTTTAATATTAAATGGTGAGATCAATGGAAAAAGTTGCATTAATTACAGGTATAACAGGTCAAGATGGCGCTTACCTCGCTGAGTTCTTACTCAACAAAGGTTACATCGTCCACGGGATCAAACGTCGTTCTTCTTTATTTAATACCGACCGTATCGATCACTTGTATCAAGATCCTCATACCAAAAATCAACGCTTCATTTTGCACTATGGCGATATGACGGATTCGACTTGTTTGATTCGCATCATTCAACAAGTTCAACCGACTGAAATTTATAACTTAGCCGCACAAAGTCATGTCGCAGTTTCATTTGAAGAACCTGAATACACTGCTAACGCTGACGCGCTCGGTGCACTACGAGTATTAGAAGCTATAAGAATTTTAGGCTTAGAAAAAAAGACACGCTTCTATCAAGCGTCGACATCTGAACTCTATGGTTTAGTCCAAGAAGTTCCGCAAAAAGAAACCACACCATTTTATCCACGCTCACCCTATGCTGTTGCAAAACTGTATGCTTATTGGATCACTGTTAATTATCGTGAAGCCTATGGAATTTATGGTTGTAATGGAATTTTATTTAATCATGAATCACCCTTACGCGGCGAAACTTTCGTCAGCCGCAAAGTGACACGCGCTTTAGCCCGTATCAAATTGGGCTTACAAGATTGTTTATACATCGGCAATCTCAGCGCTAAACGTGACTGGGGTCATGCGCGTGATTATGTAGAAATGCAATGGTTGATGTTACAACAAGAAACACCTGAAGATTTTGTGATTGCGACAGGCGTACAATACAGTGTGCGCGATTTCATTGATGCCGCGTCTGCTGAATTAGGCATACATATTACTTGGAAAGGCGAAGGCAAAGATGAGAAAGGCTATGACGCTAAAGGTCGTTGTATTGTTTCCGTTGACCCACGTTATTTCCGTCCGACTGAAGTAGAATCTTTATTAGGTGATCCGACTAAAGCTCATCAAAAATTAGGTTGGAAACCAAAAATCACTTTCAAACAACTTGTCACTGAAATGGTGCATGAAGATTTGAAATCAGCTGAGCGCGATGAGCTGATTAAACAGAATGGGTTTACTGTTTTTGATTATCACGAGTAATTAATTCTGTCATGCCAGCTGAAAGCACGCTGGCATGACAGAATCGAAAAATAAAACTTGTGTAGATCCTAATGATGCTTTTAGCTGGCATCCAGAGCGGCATTAGTGAGTAATGAAGCGCTTTGATATCATTCATCTTTTACAAAAATATCATATTATCATACAGTTATATTCAGTTTGAGTTTTTAATAAATAACGCCTATACTATACGTACGTACATTAATATTTAACGTACGTACAAAAGTGAGGATATACCATGTCTCTTTCATTAACAGAGTTTCGCGCTAACTTATATAAAATTGTCGATGAAGTCATTAAAACTGGCGTACCGATTGAGATTGAGCGCAAGGGCATAAAAATCAGATTAGTTCCCGAAAAAAAGAAAAGTCGACTTGAACATTTAGTCAAACATCCTGGAACCATTAAAGGTGATCCAGAGACTCTTGTTCACATGGATTGGTCATCTGAATGGAAAGATAAAAGCTTATGATCTACTTAGACACACATGTTATTGTTTGGCTGTATGCAGGCCTTACAGAAAAATTAAGCAAAAAAGCGATAGAGCTCATAGAAGACAATGATATTTGCATATCACCTATTGTTAAGTTAGAGCTTTGCTATCTACAAGAAATAGAACGAATAAAACCTTCCGCACAAGAAATTATTCGTCATTTGCAAGACCAGATTGGACTCAGCATCTGTAATACGCCTTTTGAAGAGATTGTTAATAAATCTCTTAGTATTACTTGGACGCGAGATCCGTTTGATCGTTTAATAGTAGCCAACGCGACTTGCACTCACATGCGACTACTGACGAAAGATGAGACTATCCGCAAGCATATGAAATTAGCTGCCTGGGATTAGTTATACTGATTCAAGTTAGCTAAGATAGCCAACTTGAATGGTTGTATGCTTATTTTGTGAAAGCATCGTACGCTGCATGTTGGCCAAGATTTTTTTTGATGCAGATGACATCTCAGAGAAAGGTCATGAAGCATTAACTCAGTTGAATTTACAATTCAGAGAATTAATGAATCAATTTTCTGTCAAACCTCAGTTCATGCTGAAATCAGATAAAACCACAAAAGAAACGAAAAAAATATTTGCTGAATTTTCTAGTGAATTTCTTAATGCACAGTTAGCTATGGCAACACAAGAAATTCGCAATCAGACAGATCAATCACAGAAGCATGTACTCGCTATCGTGATTCAGGATCTCATGCTAACAAATGGATTATCTAAAGAAGATATGCGTAATATGAATGAAGAACAAGTCAAAAAATATCTTTCTAAAGTGGGTGACCTTGAGATTCCTGCCAAAACATCCATTATAATAGAACTCCCAAACACTCAGAAAAAAGATGCCAAATGGAATGAAATCTATGAACAATCAAACAGAGAATTGAAAAAATTGCCACAAACATCAGATTATAAATTTTTCTCCGCAGGCAAACGTCGCTGTCCTGATTTTAAAATTGCCGAATATATTTTTAAATCCATCATGGCTGAAATCATTCAAGGAATGGAAAGAGAGCTAAAAGAATCTATGCCTCAAATAAACAAAAACAATTGCTTAATGATGTAACGTGAAGAACCTCAGGAGTCGAGTCAATGCGCACCCCACAAACTGCGTAGCTTACTAATCTTTGCGAAGCCGTAATCCACCAACTTTCAATCCAACTACAATAAATGCAGCCATAATTTTAATAACCCATTTTGGCAGATTAGGAGAGATAGGGTCAAATCGAGCTATTTTCCAATTTTATTATTTGAATAACGGAAATAGCGCGGTTTGACTCTAAAATTCTTTTTAAAATAGATCGTCCAATGTTAATTGCTTTTGGACCGCGCTTAAATAGTAGCTGTTTCTTTCAGCCCCATAAAGAGTAATCAATGTGATAAAAAGTGTTTTACGTGTGGCTGTTTTTTGCTGGAAAACCCTCAGTTTCCGTTCAAGTGATTCCTGATCCTTTTTGGAAAACACATAAACATCATTACTAAACTTTATTTCACATAAATTTATACAGTTATCCGCTCGGTCTATCACCAAATCAATTTGCGCCCCTTCGTTATCTTTATCTCCATGAAATGACCATTGTGTTTCATAGGAGCAGACACCGGCGATCCCCAGAGCCTCTTTAATTTTTGTAACATGTTTTAAACAGATATTCTTGAAAGCATAACCAGCCCAAGTCAACCATTTTTGAGAAGATTGGTTTTTTATCCAATAATCTGGGTCACTTTGCCTGAGTATACTACTGCGCATATTCTCAATCCAAGTGAGATAAAAATACGAGTATTCGTCAGTAAGGCGCCAACAACGCTCCTTAATATTTTTTCCATACTTGCTTAGACTCATAATGAATCCACTTTCCTCAATCTCTTCAAGGATGTCAGAAGAATGGCCGCCTGTTGGAAGAGCCGCCTTATCAAAAATTTCCAGTTGCGTTTGTCCATAACGATTTTCAGACAAAATTTTGACGACTCTCAAGTGCTTCTCAGCACCATCAAATAATGACTTGAAGAGCTTAGGAAATTCCTGAAAGAGAAATCCCTATGATTTAAAACACAAATCATTCAGGATTTGAGCCACTGACATGCGTGGCTTAACAAAATTTAAATATTTTGGTATTCCTCCAATTGCCATGTAGAGAGACACAAGTTGTTTTCGATCAAATCTAATACCTCTTGCCATCAGGAGCTCTTCTACTTCTGTCAACGTGAAAGGCTCTAGACGTATTTGAGCACTTAGGCGCCCATACAGCCCCCCCTTTGTCGTTGATCACATGGTGAATCATCCATGACGCCGCAGAACCACAAACAATTAGTTTTACATTTTTCATTCTTGAAATATGTCGATTCCAAAAATATTCTAGTGCACTTAAAAAGCCGGATCTTGGTGATGCAAGCCAGGGAAGCTCATCGAAAAAAGTATTATCTTTTGTGTTGCAGGAATTTTTGTGATCGCGATCTTCAGAAAATTCAATGCCTCACCCCAGTCTTTTGGCTGAACCCCTGTTCCTTCCTCTGGAAAAAGAGCGGTGAATTCACGATAAAAATTGCCTAGCTGTTCTGATTTTGAAGCTTTTACCTTTATCTTTAAAAAATTCACCTATTAGGTATGTTTTACCAACACGGCGCCTTCCATAAATAGCCAGAAATTCAGCCTTGTCAGACTCATATAGCTCTTGCAATAGCTTCTTTTCGCTATTTCTTCCGAAAAAAGCTTCCATCTCGGCCCTCCAAATTTTCAATAGATTCGATTTATTCTATCGATTTTGCCAATTATAACCATAAATCGGGCAAAAACTTAATTAATTATCTAGATTATGCGTAATTAGACATTAAATTAGGCAAAATGTACGTTTTTTTGGTAGATTATGCGGAATTAAAAGTTGATAAAGGAAACAAGAAAACAGGGTTAAATAGTTGTTGGACACATGTGCCCGACCTAATCAACTCTGCTATAACGCATACTCAATCCAACAGCAACCATTCCAGCTAAGATCTTAATTACCCACTTAGGCAATCTTACTGAAACTTTCGCTTTAACCCACGCCACCGCATAAACAATCAACCACGCCATAGCCACCGCTCCAAACTTATTTCTCAACATCGCAATCGCTTCACGATGTGCTTTTAACGGTTGGCTTAAGGTTTTTGTTTCACCGTGTAATCTTGAACCTGCTAAGACTTTTTCAAGATAAGCAAACTTCGCACCTTGCAAACTTAACCGTATCCAATATTCATAATCCATACAGTAATGCAATTTCTCATCCAACAATCCAAACCGTTCAATCACAGAACGTCGAAAAAATACTGCCGGTTGCGACAAAAAACATGTTTCTTTTAAGCGCTCACCGCTCCACGCTTCTGTCGGATAAAGTTCAATAACCTTATCATGCTCATCAATATGATTAGCTTGCCCATACACCACATCCACCCCCGGATGTGCTGCAAAAAAATCACAGACAGTGCGTACAGCATCAGGATAATAAATATCATCCGAATTCAACCAGCCAATGATATCACCAGTCGCGTTTTGTAAACCATTATTAACAGCATGCGCTTGCCCATGATCAGGCTCTGACACCCAACGCAAACGATTTTGATAGTGCTTAAGAAGAGAGAGCGTTTGATCTTGACTGCCACCATCCATCACGAAATATTCAATCTCGCACGATGTCTGCGATAGCACGCTTTGAATCGTGCGTTCAATGAATTTTCCTTGATTGTAAGAAGGGGTAATAATTGAGACTTTCAAAAGAAAAACCCTATGCTGTTACCGCGTCCGCTCGACCGTAAACATCTTCAAAACGGACAATATCATCCTCGCCTAAATAACTCCCTGACTGAACTTCAATGAGTTCAAGATTCACTTTGCCTTTGTTTTCTAATCTGTGCTTGACGCCCACAGGGATATAAGTGGATTGATTGGCAGATAATACAAAAACTTCTTCATCACGTGTTACATTCGCTTCACCACTCACAACAACCCAATGTTCAGAACGCTTGTGATGCATCTGTAAAGATAAAATAGCACCGGGTTTCACGGTGATACGTTTCACTAAAAAATTGGTCGATTGGTCTATGGTTTCATAATGTCCCCATGGACGATAAACACGACGATGTAAGTTGGCTTCACTACGCTGATTTTTTTTCAGACGCGCGACCATTTCTTTCACGTCTTGGCAGTTATCTTTGTGCGCCACTAAAACGGCATCAGGTGTTTCAACGATAACATGATCGGTGACGCCTACAACTGCGAGCATTCTGCTTTCAGCGCGCAAATAAGAGTTTGTCACGTTTTCTGCAATCACATCTCCATGCATGACATTACCATCTTGATCCGCATCTTGCGCTTCCCATAACGCTGCCCAGGAACCGACATCACTCCAATCAGCATCAAGTGGAATCACTGACGCAATTTGTGTTTTTTCCATCACAGCATAGTCAATTGAATCACTGGCACAGGCTGCAAAATCATTTTTCTGAATACGTGTAAAATCTAAATCGGATGTCATGCCTGCGACAGTTTTTTCACAAGCTGCTAACATCTCTGGTGCGAATTTTTTTAATTCTGCTAAATAACTGGATGCGCGAAACATAAAGATTCCGCTATTCCAAAAATACTGCCCTGACTGAATATATTTTTCAGCCGTTGCGATATCGGGTTTTTCTACAAATTTTTCGACGTGATAGCCTTCTGTCCCTTGGACGGCTTCGGCTTTTTTGATGTAACCATAACCTGTTTCAGGTTTTGTTGGTACAACACCAAATGTGACTAAACTACCCTGCTCTGCTAAACGCTGCGCTTCTCTGACAGCAGCATGAAATGTTGCCATGTTTTTAATCGCATGATCTGCAGGTAAGACTAATAAAATAGGATCAGAACCATCTCGACTTAATTGCAAAGCAGCAATTGCAGCAGCAGGCGCAGTATTTTTACCGAAAGGCTCAAGAATGATTTGCGCGTTCTTTACATCGATTTCATGAAGTTGTTCCGCGATTAAAAAACGATACTCTTCATGACAAATCACTAAAGGTGCAGTCACTTTTGAAATAGTTCTCACACGCAACAATGTATCTTGCAACAAACTGTTTTCGCTAATCAGCGGTAACAACTGCTTAGGATATGCATTGCGCGACAATGGCCACAAGCGCGTGCCAGAACCACCACATAAAATGACTGGAGTTAACATTTCTTTTCCAAATATTTCATTCCTGCGACGTAATACTTATGTCGCAGGAATAGAGTTACAATTAAACTGTCAATTGATCTTCAATTTGTTTCAACACTTTGTCTTTCATCTTTTTGAAGCCATGAACGTTCTTGATGTCTTCAACAGATTTGAAATCGCCGTTTTTCTTACGATAGACAACCAACGCTTTGGCTTTAGCTGCGTTTAAGCCTTTCACTTGCATCAACTCTTTAACATCCGCTTTGTTCAAATCAACTTTGTCAGCTGTTGTTGTAGCAGTTGTTGTTGTCGTTGTAGCATCTGCAGCAGGTGTTGTTGCTTGTGTTGTTTGTGTAGCTGTTGCATCAGCTGGTGTTGTTGTCGTGGTGGTTGTCGCTGCATCATCAGCAAATACGCAAGTCGCCAAACCCATCGCCGCAACAGCAGCAATTACATTACGATAAAATGACATTGTGATACTCCTTAGTGTTTAATAAAAGATAGCTTTATTTCCCATACTCGCACGCGTGATGGTGCAAAAAGCACTGACCATGATAACTGATTATGCGTAAAAAGCATACTGGACTTTACACGCATCCAGTAATAAACTGCTCACAGACTTCATATTTTTGACTAGGAATAAATCATGCTGCATAGAGTAAAACTTTTCACGCTGACCAGCCTTCTGCTGACACTCGTATTGACAGGCACTTCTTCGCTATCGTTGGCAAACGAAGTGATTCCTATCCCACTGAAAATTCAGCCTATGATTTCACCCGCTGTGCCCAATATTGACGCGAAAGGTTACATCTTAATCGACGCGAATAGCGGCAAAGTATTGGCCGAAAAAAATGCAGATGCGCGCATGTCTCCTGCCAGCTTAACAAAACTGATGTCGCTTTATATTATCTCCAGCGCCCTCAAGAGCGGCTCTATCCACGCCGATGATAAAGTCAGAATCAGCACGAAAGCCTGGAAAACCGGCGGTTCACGCATGTTCGTGAAAGTGAATGACGAAGTCCCTGTTAAAGATTTAATCCGCGGCATTGCAGTTGCATCAGGTAATGACGCCTCCGTTGCCATGGCGGAATACCTGGCTGGCACAGAAGAAGCCTTTGCCAGCATCATGAATGCCGAAGCGAAAGCCCTTGGCATGACTAGCTCACACTTCATGGATGGCACCGGCTTACCTAATCCACAACATTATTCCACCGCTAGGGATTTCGCTACACTCGCACAAGCGTTAACACGCGATTACCCTGAAGATTACAAATTATTTTCTGAGAAATGGTTTACCTATAACAATATTCGCCAACCCAACCGCAATCGTTTGTTGTGGCGTTATCAATATGCTGATGGCTTAAAAACAGGTCATACCGATGACGCGGGATATTGTCTAGTGGCTTCTGCTGTCAAAGATGGCATGCGCTTAATCAGTGTCATCATGGGTGCGCCTAGCGATGAATCACGTACTGAAGATTCTATTCGTCTTTTAACCTACGGCTTCCGCTTTTTTGAAACTCAAAAATTATATAGAGGCGGCTCGACGTTAGCTGAAGCGCGCGTTTGGAAAGGCACAAAAGGAGAATTCCCCGTAGGCGTTGCGGATGATTGGTATGTGACCTTACCTACCGGCCAAGCGAAAAATGTTCAAGCAAAAATTTCTTTAAACGAACCGCTTTCCGCACCTATCGTGAAAGGCCAAACCTATGGAACCGTTGATATTGTACTCAACAACCAAGTTGTTGCGTCCAAGCCACTGGTTGCACTGGCTGATGTTTCTAAAGGCGGCATGATTCGCGGTATTTCTGACTCAATGAGTTATCGCTTTCATAAACTCTTTACTAAGTCAGATGAAAAAGCCAACAACGGCTAGGTCTAGACAGCATGACTGAAAAAAATGCGCCGGCACTGAGTTTTCCTTGCGAGTTTCCCATTAAAGTTTTTGGGGTCGCCACTGAACAATTCGTGCCGAACATCTTAACTCTCATTCGAAAACATTCTCCTGATCTACCTGAAAGTGCTATCATTAGCCGACCCAGCAAAGATGGGAAATATCTTGCTTTAACCATTACTGTCCCTGTCGAAAGTCAAAAGGAACTCGATGCTATTTATCTTGAACTGACAGCCAGTCCCCATGTACTTATGGCACTATGACAACACACGCTGTCACGATACGTAAAATGCCGCCGCAAGAGTATGTCTCTTGTTGGCAAGCCATGAAATCATTTACCGATTCGCGCGACGAAAACACACAAGATGAAATCTGGTTGTTAGAACATTTCCCTGTTTTCACGCAAGGGCAAAATGGTAAACCAGAGCATGTATTAGATGCAGGCGCCATTCCCATTATTCAAAGTGATCGCGGCGGACAAGTGACTTATCATGGTCCCGGTCAACTGATGGTTTATACCTTAGTCGATGTGAAACGAAAAAAATTAAATGTGCGCCAATTGGTCACACTGTTAGAACAATCCGTCATTCAATTACTCGCCCATTTTCAAATTGAAGCTCAGGCAAAATGTGAAGCGCCTGGCGTCTATGTTAATCAACAAAAAATTGCTTCTATTGGTCTCAGAATTCGACGCGGTTGCGCGTATCATGGTTTTGCCTTAAATGTCGCAATGGATTTAACCCCTTTCACACGCATCAACCCCTGCGGTTATTCTGAATTGAAAATGATTCAGCTCGCAGATTTGATTCAGCCTAGTGAATTAGCAACTGCAGAGACTAAACTTATTGAGTATCTTATGAAAAATTTAGGATATACTAGCGCCAATCATTAAACGGGACCCCGTTATGGATCAGAAAACAATTATTGACCCTTACAAAAAGCAAAAAGGTGCAGAAAAACTGGCTCGCATCCCCATTAAAATTGAGCCTAGCACTACCCTGCTGCGTAAACCGGATTGGATACGAATTCGTGTGCCCAATACGCCGGCTGTTTCCGACTTAAAAAAGATTTTACGCGATAACAAACTGGTCACGGTTTGTGAAGAAGCCTCTTGCCCTAATTTGCCAGAATGCTTTAGCCATGGCACGGCCACTTTCATGATCATGGGTGATAAGTGCACACGTCGTTGCAGTTTTTGCGACGTAGGTCACGGTCGTCCTGACCCCCTAGATGTCAATGAGCCTAGCAATTTAGGCAATACGATTGCACAAATGAAATTACGCTATGTGGTCATCACTTCAGTCGATAGAGATGATTTACGAGATGGTGGCGCAAGTCATTTCAGCGCTTGTCTAAAAGCCATTCGCGAAAAAAGCCCTACCATCACCATCGAAGTCTTAGTCCCCGACTATCGTGGCCGTATGGATATTGCACTTGAAGAAACCGCCAAAGAACTACCTGACATTTTCAATCACAATATCGAAACTGTGCCACGTTTATACAAACAAGCGCGCCCAGGTTCGGACTATGCTCATTCTTTACTCTTGCTAAAAGAATTCAAACGTCGCTTTCCTAACATCCCGACTAAGTCAGGACTCATGTTAGGCTTAGGTGAAACCGATGAAGAAATTGAACAAACCTTGCGCGACTTGCGCGAACATGATGTTGAAATGTTAACGCTTGGTCAATATTTGCAACCTAGCAAATTTCATATGCCCGTTTCTCGTTACATCACGCCACAACGTTTTCAAGAATTTGCGGATTATGCGAAGAGCATTGGATTCCACAATGTCGCGAGCGGTCCTTTGGTGAGATCTTCTTACCATGCAGATAAACAAGCTGCCGGTGAGAATGTTTCATAATCAAAGCAAATAAAATCACTTGCATACACAAGGCCGCCCTATAAAATGGTAAAGCCCGTTAACCTAGGAAAAACGTTTAATTATCATGATGTCCGATATCGTAGGCCCCTTATTACAATGGCTAAATACTCACCCTAATTCGGCGGGTTTAGCGACATTTATTATTTCAGCGGCTGAATCAATCGCAATCATAGGTACCGTCGTCCCTGGCTCTGTCACCATGACAGCCATCGGTACGTTAGCCGGCGCAGGTGTCATTCCATTTTGGGTAACCATTATTTGCGCCATATTCGGCGCAATTGTTGGAGACAATATTAGCTTCTGGATAGGCCACCATTTTAAGCGACGCTTACCGACTGTTTGGCCTTTTCGAAATTATCCTCAGCTACTCCAAAATGGTGAAAATTTTTTTCAACGCTACGGCATGATGAGCGTATTCATCGGTCGATTTATAGGACCCGTACGCGCACTCGTTCCTATTGTGGCAGGTATGTTAGACATGCCACCGCTACGGTATATTCCTGTTAGCATTATTGCTTCTATCTTATGGGCACCCGCCTATATGCTGCCAGGCATTTTGTTAGGTGCTGCTAGCTTAGAACTTCCACCTGACGTCGCTGTGCATGCGTTATTGATGTTGCTATTAGTGGCTTTGTTCTTCTTAATTTGTAGTTGGTTAATCTTGAAATTCTTTTTCCTGGTGGGCCATCAGATCGACCAGTCTCTGAATTCGCTATGGGAAAAATTACGTCGCTCACCCTACTTTCAATTTTGGACCAAACTGCTGCAACATCATGACGCACGAGAAAAACACGGTCAGCTCACCCTGGCATTTTATTTCATTGTTGCGTGTGCTTTGTTTGCTTATGTCGCCTCAGTGGTCATAGCGACACCTTCACAAGATATTCTCGTGGACAAAATTTTCTTTTATTCATTCCGCAGTTTCCGCACGGCTTGCGTAGACAATTTTATGCTGGTTATCACCTTATTAGGAGATAAGCGTATTCTCAGCGCAGTCACACTTGTGCTCTTTGCGTGGCTAGCTTATAAAAAATGCTGGCGAACGGCTTGGCATGCTTTAGCACTCTTATTCATGACAGTCGGTAGCGTCTTACTTGTTAAACATTTCATCCATTCGCCACGCCCTTGGGGAATAGTTGGCAATGCAGAAACGTTTTCTTTCCCTAGCGGTCATACAACCATTTCTAGCACTTTTTATATTGGTCTAGGTTTATTACTCTTGAATTCTGCAAAAGTAAAATGCCGCTGGCCGTTTTATTGGGTCATTGCACTCTTGGTTGCAACCATTAGCATTTCACGTTTGTACTTAGGTGCACATTGGTTCACAGATATGGCGGCTGGCTGGATATTAAGTGCGGCACTTCTCATCTTGATCTCACTTTCTTATAGACGCAAACCAGCAGATAACATTCCTGTGCGCCGCACGTTTTTTATCACGCTCATCGTGTTAATAGTATTGGTCAGCGGCGTTGCGTTTAAAGAATTTGGTCAGATGAAGCAAAACTATTCGCAAGTGAACTGGCCGACTCAAACAATTACACTGTCCAATTGGTGGGAACAAAAAGGTGATGATTTACCTTTATATCGCATTGGTCGAGTTGGCCTGCCATCTGAAGTGTTTAACCTACAATGGTTTGGCGATTTGACGCAAATTCAAGATACACTGCTTAAACAAGGTTGGGAAATGCCGGCAGAAACAACTTGGATTAATATTGTAGATCGCGTCATGGATGTCAGCAGCGCAGAACATTTACCCTTAGTCGCGCCTTTATATCTAGATAAAAAACCTGTTCTAGCGTTAGTAAAACATATGAATGGTGACAAGAAATTAGTAGTGTTACGATTATGGGAATCCAATTATATTGTCGAAGGTCAACAACAGCCTCTTTGGGTGGGATCGGTTGGCTCGGTACCGCGCACATTTAGTTGGTTAATTAATTACAAACGATCCAATAATGTTGACGTCAATACCGCACTCATCTTTGCGGCTATGCCTGAACAATATTCAGTAAGATCTGTAGAAGTTAACTTGAAGCACAACCACCATTGGAAACAGCAAGAGTTGATTTTAATTAAGCCCAAAGACTGATAGGAGTTTTCAATGTTATATGCATTAGTTCAACTGTCTCTTTTCACGATGAAAGCACTTGTTATTGTCGTTCTCATCTTAATGCTACTGGCTGGCATTATTGCTTTGCTCAGCAAAGGAAAAGATAAGCTCAAAGGCAAAATTCAAATTAAAAACTTAAATGAAAAATTTGCTGAAACCAAAGAAGCGCTGTTAGCAGAAATTCTCTCCAAAGACGAATTTAAAAAGTTTTTAAAAGATAAAAAAGCAGCGCTTAAAGCAAAACAAAAAGCACAAGGTGATACAAAACCAAAAAATATCTATGTCATTAACTTTTGTGGTGACATGAAAGCTTCTGCTGTGGCTGCATTACGCGAAGAAGTCACGGCCATTCTAGGAATTGCAACCTCCACTGACGAAGTGGTTGTGCGCATAGAAAGCCCAGGTGGATTAGTGCATGCTTATGGTTTAGCAGCAGCACAACTCGCACGCTTTCGACAACGCGACATACCTTTAACTGTCACGGTCGACAAAGTCGCTGCCAGCGGTGGTTATCTCATGGCGAGCGTGGCCAATAAAATTCTTGCGGCACCATTTGCAGTAATTGGCTCGATTGGCGTCATCGTACAACTCCCTAATTTTCACCGTTTACTCAAAGAAAAAAATGTCGACTTCGAGCAACTCACTGCGGGGAATTTTAAACGCACGTTAACTATGTTTGGCCGTAACACCGAAGAAGGCCGTGAAAAATTACAAGAAGAAATTGAAGACATACATAATTTATTTAAAAACACGATTCATCAATATCGCAAACAATTGGATATACAAAAAGTCGCAACAGGTGAAATTTGGATGGGCGCACAAGCGCTGGAAATTAACCTGGTAGATGAAATTGAAACGAGCGACGACTATCTGTTAAAAAACAGTGAAAACGCCAACCTTTATGAAATCTGTTTTGAAATTAAAAAATCACTAGGAAGCCGGCTTGCTTCTTCAGCTAGCGCATTACTTAACTATTCGCATGATGGATTGTTAAAGTAATAGAACATTTTTTGAGTTAAACATATGAAGTATTTCATCGATCTCTCTTTATTTTTTCGGAATCGTAATTTTCGCTTATTATTTACAGGGCAGGCGATTTCATACATTGGTATCATGATTACCAGTGTTGCATTGCCCTATCAAATTTATCATGTGACGCAATCTATTTTCATGGTGGGATTGTTAAGCCTTTTTCAACTACTCCCGTTGCTTGTGACAGCGTTGTTAGGCGGTGTACTTGCGGACAGACATCATAGACGCAATCTTTTAATCGTATCTGAATCCCTACTCACTTTAGGCTGTCTATGCTTAGCCTGGAACAGTGCGCTTGCAACGCCGCATGTTTGGGTTATTTTTATCGCTGCAACACTGATGTCTGCTCTCAATGGTTTGCATAGACCTGCGCTAGACAGTATTACGCAACAAGTTGTTGCGAAAGAGGATTATCCCTCGGTTAGTACATTGACCATGTTTACGTTTAGTTCTTGCATGATTGCGGGTCCTGCGCTGGGTGGATTGATGATTGCTCATTTTGGTTTATTTACAACTTTCATTGCAGATTTCGCGACTTATATCATTTCATTGGCTACCCTATTATGCATGCGCAACATTCCAAAGCCAGAAAACAAACGCGATGAATCTACATGGACTGCGCTCAAACAAGGATTTCAATATGCCATTTCACGGCAAGAATTATTAGGGACTTATTTCGTTGATTTTGTCGCGATGATTTTCGGCATGCCTATGGCGTTGTTTCCGGCGATCGCAGAAATGCATGGCGGTCCGAAAGTATTAGGGATGTTATATTCTGCGCCTGCTGTAGGTGCGTTAGTGATTTCTCTGGTGAGTGGTTGGGCGAAAGAAATCAAACAACACGGAAAAGCCATTGCAGTATCCGCATCCGTATGGGGCATTGCGATTATCTTATTTGGGCTTTCATCGAATCTCTTCGTAGCCTTATTTTTTATGGCGATTGCGGGTGCGGCTGATGCGTTGAGTGGCATGTTCAGACAAACTATGTGGAACCAAACTATTCCGAATGAATTTCGGGGCCGATTATCTGGGATTGAAATGTTAAGTTATTTAAGCGGTCCTAAATTAGGCGATACCGAAGCGGGTTTGGTTGCGGCTGCTTTTGGAATTACTTTTTCAATTGTTTCAGGCGGTGTGCTTTGCATCGCAGGTGTGGGTGTGTGCTGTTATTTCCTGCCAAAGTTTTGGCGATATAAAGCAGAATAATTTTCTCTCATTAAGCAACACTCATAGCAACATCAAAAACCTCAGTCACTGCTTCTCCTAATTCCATCTCCCACTCATGTGGATGATGGTGCATGTAATTAGCCATCATGCCAAAACATTCTGGTGAATTTAAATCGATGACGTTCACACCCATTTCACGTAACCAATAAACACCACCCATAAAGCTGACAGATTCACCAACAACAACCGTACCAATATTATGCTGACGAATTAAATCGCTGCAATGCTTACAGGGCGCGAGTGTTGTGACCATGATTTTATCTCGGTATGACTGTTTCTGACCGACTTGATCAAAAACATTTGATTCGCTGTGCAGAGAAAAATGAGAATGATTGCCTAGGCGATTGTGACTTTTACCGAGCAGCTTTCCTGTGCGATCAAAGATTGCCGCGCCGAGTGGAATACTCCCGTCTTGCTGCGCTAGCCTTGCTTCCGTGATTGCGACATCCAGTAGCTGTTGATAATTGATACCGTCCATGTGCTTGCTCCTTGTGTAAACATTCCCTATGTCCACCCATAGAATTTTACACCACAGTTTTGTATTATTCGATACATATGAGAGTAAAATCCAAAGAATACAGGGATGTCTCACACTTAGGGGTACTATGAAGATTACACAAATTGGATGTTTATTGATCTTCTCATTATTGGCTGTAGGTTGTGCAACCACATATCCTGTTATTGGGCAAGTAAATGGCAAACCCCGTTTTACCGGCGCTATCAGCAAAGACTTTCTCACAGGAGCCAGCGGCATCACGATACACTCTCTCGACGGTAAAGTTGTTTGTTACGGCACTCTTTACACCGTCTATACACCCAATGTGAGCATGAGTTGTGAAAACAAAGGCAGCGCGACCTTACACTGCAGTGATTCCAGCACCATTCTCTCCAGCTGGCGTAATTCACGCTGTGGGGCAGGCTATGGGAATGGCTACACGGATAATGGCAACATTATTACCTTTACCTTCGGACGTAAGATTTGCCGACCTTGATCTTTAGGATTTGAGTAATGCTTAAGAAGCTATGTCGTTTGTTAGGTTTCGCCATTTTATTTTTTTATTTTTCTCCTGTTTATGCTGCTAATCCTGTTGTGAATTTAGTGGTGGGTTATAAAACAGTGCAGTTTGCTGGAAAAACTAAAACAGCACTGGCGATTAACAATCAAATACCGGCCCCCACCTTACATTTTAAAGAAGGTGACACTGTCACACTTCATGTTTACAACCAACTCAATGAAGAAACAGCCGTACACTGGCATGGCATGATTGTGCCTTGGCAAATGGATGGTGTGTTAGGTATTACTCAGCATGGCATTCCACCCGGTGGAAATTTTATTTATCATTTCACACTGCATCAATCCGGCACCTATTGGTATCATGCGCATGCTGGATTGCAAGAACAACAAGGATTGTATGGTGCATTAATCATTGATCCCCTCAAAAAACCCACTTATCACTATACAAAAGATGCTGTGATTGTCTTATCTGATTGGAGCAATACACCTGCCAATCAAATTCTTGCCAATCTTAAAAAATCTGGAGATTATTATTCGCCACGTTTTCCTTTACAACCCTCTCTGACAAAGTTTTTACGCGATTATCACAAAGCGAATTCTGCTGAACGTCAAAATCTTATTGCTGATTACAAGATGATGCAGCAAATGCGTATGAGCATTTATGATATGAGTGATGTTGCATATGATGCTTTCTTACTGAATGGCGCTACACACGCTGCGCCATGGACGAAGCAAGTTAAAGTGGGCGATGTTGTAAGATTGCGTTTTATCGGCGCCGCAGGTAGTACTATTTTTCACGTTAAAATGCCAGGGACAACAATGCAAATTGTGCATGTTCAAGGTAACGATGTTGTTCCTTATACTGTGAATGATTTCAAAATTGCACCTGGCGAGACTTATGATGTGCTCGTAAAAATTAAAAATCCTTCGCCTTATATTATCTATGCAGAATCCATTGATACGATAGGTGCAGCTTATGGTGCATTATTGACGACACCACATCAATCTGTAGATAATCACGTGACACCCTTTCCTGAACCGTTACCGGTGACACGTGACATGATGTCATACATGATGGGTGAAGATATGAGCTCTGACATGAATATGGTCATGGACATGCCGACGGAACCTAGCACTATCAGTGATAAAATTTCATCTCCTGAGACTTCAACTATCACTTCATCCGGCACGCAATATCAAAATATTAAAGCTGCGGTCAAAACAAATAATCCTAACAAACCCGTCG
Organism: Myxococcales bacterium; assembly: GCA_903970525.1. Lineage (GTDB taxonomy): Bacteria > Pseudomonadota > Gammaproteobacteria > DSM-16500 > DSM-16500 > UBA5158. The sequence continues at coordinate 43,158 of CAJCIZ010000209.1, forward strand.
CTGGTACCCTACACATGGAATTGTTTGGCTACATGGATCGTTATATTTGGTTCGTCAACGGTGTACCTGAATACAATGCAAAGCCCATTGTGTTAGAACCTGGCAAACGTTATCGCATGGTGTTTACCAATAATTCTATGATGCAACATCCTATGCATATTCATGGACACTGGTTCATCTTACGCAAAGGCGATGGCGCTTATGATCCACTGCTTCACACAATCAATGTTCCACCTGGCGCAACCATGACAGCTGATGTGGATACTGATGCAAGCGGTCAGTGGTTTTTCCATTGTCATTTGCTGTATCACATGTTGACTGGCATGTCGCGCGTTTTTCAATATTCTACCTTGCTTGAGATCACACAAGATAAAGCAAAGCCAGAAAATATTATTGAAAAAACACCTTATCATAATAGACCTATTGTTCGCGTAGATGAAGTGAGGCCTATTGATATGCATCTCGTGATGCATCCTATGGCGCACCCTCACGGCATTTGGCTTGCGTCATTTTTAGATATTGGCGCAGATCCTTTTCACACCGTACAACGTCTGACTTACAAAGGGTTATATGGGCCAGACTATGACAAACTCGAATTATTTATCAATGATGCAGAAATGAAAAAAGGTACTGTAGACAATGCTGACTTAGATATTTTTTATTGGCATCTCCTCAATCAATTTTGGGCGATCAAAGGTGGGATGAATTATTTTTATCGTCCTACGCAAATGCCTTATTGGCAACCTGGTTTAGGGCTTGAAGGATTGTTACCCTATTTTATCGATACAGATATCAGAGGCTATTATCACAACGGCAGCGTGAAATTTGATGTTGAGTTATCACGCGATACACAAATCACAAATAACTTTTTTATTCGCGCCGGCTTGCGCAGTATCTTTGCTTCTAAGACGGTGACACCTGCTGAGATAAGCAGCGGCATGAATCAAATGCGTTATATTGTCAGGCCATTTTATAGACTCATGCCTGGTTTAAAAATCTATGCTGAGTATGAGCACGAACAAGACTATGGTGTTTTTAAACACTTGCAAATTAATACCGGAGAATCGGCAGTACAAAATACGCTAACCTTTGGTGTGGCGATGGTGTTTTAATAATAGTCAAGAATGACAAAGGTTTCTGATGTAGGTATAATTCCTCCGCGATATCTTTTCACCTATCACAAGGAATAAATTTTATGCGTTCACTCAACAAAAAAGCCTGGCTAGCAACCGCTATTGTTTTAGCTTTATCAACCACGGCACTCGCTGCAACAAGCAATATGACATTACTTGATCCACAAACTGTACAGTGGTCTAACGTCAAGTCTATGCCTGGCGCACAAGTGACAGTCTTAAGTGGCAATCCTGAAAAGAAAGAACCTTTTGTTGTGCGTATCAAATTGCCTGCGAACTACGCTGTCGCCGTTCATAGTCATCCTATTAACGAATTTGATACCGTTATTTCAGGAACTTATTTATATGGTACAGGTGATGTGGCAAGTCGTGACAAAACCATTGAATTACCCGCTGGCAGTTTTGTGTCAATCCCTTCTCATTTAAAGCATTATGGCTGGACAAAAGAAGAAACCATTATTCAAATTAATGGCATTGGTCCTTGGCGTATGATTTACAGCTAAAAACACTGACGTGACAAGACTCAATTATCTCTGCATTCTTGGGGTACTTTGAGGTGTTGAGTCTTGCTCTCTTCTTGGTGTTTCATGACCGGATGTTACCGCTTTTGCTCTTTGTGCGAGATCTTTTTTTATTTTAGCAATTTCACTGGGTTGTACTTCACGCTTCTTTGCAACATCCGCAACAAATTCTCAGATTTGTTATAACACTATGTACGCCTAATATGTTAAAAATTTCTTGATTATTAATTGTGCTGAATATAAAATTGTGCTTCTATTTTTTGAGGAAAACCCATGAAAAGAACCCTTTGTGCTCTAGCGTTAATGCTCGCGTCTGGCGTTTGTTTAGCAGATACTTCTGTTACAGTTTACGTAGGTGGTATAGCCGTACCTGCTGAACCAGGCAAAACTGCAAACATTACTTATGTAACCTGCGATGGTGAGCTCAACTGCAGCCAACCTAACATGATTACTGTTCCCATTTTAAGTACGCAAGTGATCAAAATCCCAAGCCCACAAGACAAAATCGAAATCACACAAGTTGATGTAGATAACACAACAGTATTTGGTCCTTTCACTTCAAACCCATTTGGTGGCTGTACCGCTGGCGGCACATCTTATAAAGGTGAACCAGAAGAAACATTAACATTAGAAATGAATAGAGCAAACAAAGTGACTTGTCTTGATGGCTTCGGCTAGAATCAAGAACCACTTGGATGTTGGATTTCGCAAAAAATGCGAAATCCAACTTTCTCTTTCCCCCACGCAGCAAGACTCCAAACGCCCTACCGCTTATTAAATTGACACCTCTATTTTACTGGCTTATATTGATTTTTGGAGAACGAATTTAAAGGAATATATTGTCCATGTTTTATAACATTTTGAACAAATTAAGCGAAACGATCAAATCTGGATTCTCAATCGTTTTACCCAATGCCAAAGAAGTACGATTTGGCGAGCAATATACTGATTCTTCATTTCAAATTATTATTCATAACAAAAAAGGCTTACAAGCCATTAAATCAGGTGATGAACTGAGAATTTCTGAAGCCTATATTTATGGTGATATCGATTTGAAGGGTAATATTGATATGTTGAGATTGCTTGAGGTCACTCAACTATTCTCAAAATCTCACCCCTTAGTTGTTCTGTGGTCACGCTTGATGTCGCTTTTCACTAGCCAAGTTAAAATTAATAAAAAAAGTATTTCACAACATTATGAACTTGAAAGTGATTTTTATTTAATGTTTTTAGATCCAACGCGCTCGTATTCACATGGCATATTCGTAGATGATAATGAACAACAAGAAAAAGCATCTCTGCGCAAAATGGAATTTGCCATGCAAAATTGTCACTTATCTCCCGGTGAAAAAGCATTAGAAATCGGTGGCGGCTGGGGTAATCTTGTTGAATTCTTAGGAAGCAGAGGTGTGCAAGTTGATGCACTCACTATTTCTTCACAATCAGAAGATTTCATCTCAAAACTGATTAAAGATAAAAAACTCTCACATTGCCGAGTCCTTAAAAAAGACTTTTTAGTCCATGAATTACCGGCTGGAGAATACTATGATGCACTTTTTAGCATAGGCACACTTGAACACTTACCCGATTATAAACGCGTATTAAAACAATGTGCGAAGCTACTCAAACCAGGTGGTTACGCTTACTTTGATGCTTCTGCAAAAAAAGCCGGTGAAAAAGGCAGTTATTTTATAGAACGACATATTTTTCAGGGCAATCATGAGTTGCTGAATATTTTTGGATTTTTAGACGCTGTTAAAACCAGTCCGTTTGAACTGATATTTTTAAATAATGATACGCATAATTATTATTTGACGCTGATGCATTGGGGTAAAAACTTAGACCAGCATAAAAATGAAATTGTTCAGCGCTGGGGACAAACTCTATATCGCAAATTTCAACTTTATTTTTGGGGATGCTGTTATGGCATGCTTAACAATAATATTCAAGCTTACCGCGTCGTGCTACGCAAACGCATAGCGACCGCGTGACAATTCTCACTAGCAAGGTCTTGATTAGTCATAAAATCTCTTAAGATTGCCTTAATATTACACAGGTAAAATGAGAATACAATACGAGGACTTATTGAAAATAATATATATTATTCAATAAGTTGTATATAGAACTCATGAGGCTAGCAATGTCGGGCGATACACAAGCTGTTCCACAACCAGAGAACAACACCAATGGAGCAGTTTCTCATCAAAATGAAATTCATTTTGATAAAGTCACAATGGCATCATTTGTATTTAGCGCTGTAGGCGGTGCTGCTACAGGCTATAAATTTATCCATCCTGATTTACCTAATTCTATCGCTGAAGCGCTAGTGAGCGTTGTAGGTGCGATTACATTTACAAAGATGGACATCACTACTGAAGAGGAAAAACGTGAACTTGAAAATAATCATGATAAGGCAATAAAGAGACATGAGAAAACTAAGAAAAGTGTCAGTGATGCAAAAAAAGTAGCTGATGAACAATTATATTACGCCTTTAAAAAATCCGAAGAAAAATATGAGCAAACTTTACAAACGATATTTGCGTTAGAAAACCGTGCTAAGGCTAGAAAAAATTCCGAGCAACAACTTTCTGAACAACAACTTCAAGAAGAAAAACAGCTTGAGGCATTTTCAGAAGACATGCGTGATCTTGAAAATTTTCAAAATGAAATTGACGCACTTCCAGATACAAATAAAGAAGAAACACCGCCTCTCGATGGCACCTTAGAAAAAAATGGTACCAATAAAGCAAAAAACCAAAATTGGAGACAACGCGCGAGTACATTTATTGCTTCATCAGGTGCTGCTATTGCAGATAAAGTCAGCGATGCTTTCGCAACGATTAAGTCCAAAACGACAGGGCCATTTGGCCGTAAAAATAGCGTGGCTCCATCAACAACACCTTCAGAGTCTACTTCTCCAAGAACAAATGAGCCATCGAATAGTACTTTATCTGAGGCTCCTTCGTTAACATCTGTTGTAGTCACTCCCTCTCAACCCATTACTCAATATAAATCAGATAGCTTAATTGCATCTGGGAGTCCAACTACAGCACTTGCAGACACGCTAACTCCAGATACAGCGAGTAAAGATGATTCAAGGTCAGAAGAAATGAAATTTTCACCTACGACCAGTCAAATCATCTCAGCCACAAGAGCACCACTAGTACCACCTCTTTCTTCTCCTCGCGCACGATCAGGTAGCACAACATCCATACCAGGCACGCCTGATGCTGCGAAAAAGAGAGAAGTTCGTACCATTTTAACAGTAAAGACTGGTGATACACCCCAAGGCTCATATAACGGCACTCTTCATACTCCAAACCCAGGAAAAAAGCAAACCGAACTCACTACGCCACGAGGAAGTAAACCGCCTGTTCGTCAAGGAAAATAAAAATGGCAAGCTCACAATCAAAATTTTCGCACAATACTGCTGAAATTAAGGAAGAAAAAAATTACCGTCAAACAACAGAAAAAACAGCTGAAGCTAGTATTGAATATTTGTTTGAAAAAATTCACATTACTGACTCATTAAATGAAGCAAAAGAAGTTAACGTATTAGTGTCTGGCGCCGGCTCATTTCCAAGCTTTGTGCCATTTGTTAGACTACTGAAGAAGTATGCCCCAACTATTAGCAATATTCATTTCTACTTGCTAGATCCTATTAAAGACGGAATGGATGTCTTCATGATCAGCCTTGTCATATAATTTGATGCCTGACTCCCGTAATTCTAATCACATTAATTGATGTTTAAATAAAAAACCCCTCAAAAAGCTTGATTAAAAGCTCAGGAGGGGTTTCTCTTTCGGTTACTACACCAAGAAAGAG
>CAJCIZ010000210.1 GCA_903970525.1 Myxococcales bacterium
TTAGTCCAGTCATTGCCTAAACCGCCTGCGTATTTTGACAATAAAGCATTGTCTTTAATCGCAGCGAAAATACCATCTAAATCATCCGGCACTGTTGTTAAGTAACAGCTAGATAATTGGGGTCGCATGGTGCCAGAGTTAAATAACGTTGGTGTAGAACTCATGAAATCAAATGAAGACAGCAAATTGTAAAATTCAATCGCGCGTTCTTCTTTGTTTTGTTCATTGAGAGCAAGACCCATCGCCACACGCATGAAAAATGCTTGGGGTAATTCAAAACGGTTGCCATGACTGTGTATGAAATAACGATCATACAAAGTTTGTAAACCTAAATAAGTGAATTGCAAATCGCGTTCTAATTTAATTGCAGAAGTGATTTTCACTAAATCAAAGCTTTTTAAGCGTGGATCAATCAATTCTAATTGCGCGCCGCGTTCCAAATAAGCTTTAAAATAGGCTGGGAAAATCTTTTTCATTTCATCAAAGGAAGCGCGTTCGTTGACGCCGAGAAAGCTTAAGGCTTCACTACGTAAATCATCTAACAATAAGCGAGCAGCGACATAGCTATAGTTCGGTTCTTTTTCGATTAATACGCGAGCTGACATGATCAAAGAGCGATTCACATCTTTGATTGGCACTTTATCGAACAAGCTGCGACGTGTGTCTTGAATAATATGATCGGGAGAAACATCGCTTAAGTTTTCACAAGCGCTTTTAACTAACTGCGTTAAGCGATTGAAGTCCAAAGGCACAACCGCGCCATCATCTAAGGTGACGAATAATTGGTCTTTGATTTCTTCTTCTGGTTTTTCATCGCGAATTTTACGGCGTTCTTCACGATAGAGTACATATGCGCGTGCGACTTTGTGTTCGCCCGAGCGCATTAAGGTTAATTCAACCTGGTCTTGGATATCTTCAATATGAATGATACCGCCAGCAGGCATACGGCGTGTGAACGTATCGGCAATCTTTTGCATCAGGTTGGCAACGGTTTCATTCACGCGCTGCGAGCCTGAGGCGTTAAGGCCTTCAACGGCTAGAAAAGCTTTGGTCATGGCCACAGAAATTTTATCGATGTCAAACACAGTGACGGTCCCATTGCGTCGTATGACTTTGAGGGATCCGGGTGCATTGGCGGCGATATCGGTGTGGGTAGGGTGGTTCGAGGTCGTGCTGCGTGTGTTTAAAGTTTCAATACTCATTTGGCTCCTCCAGAGCTCGATCATCTGTTTAGTCTTTTTTCAGTTTCAAGGGATGTTGTTTGCTAACTCCGCGTATTTTAAGGAATTTTTGCAAAACCACAATATATAGATATTTTTTTCCCTTGGTCTACAAGATAGAGTATATTTTTGGAGAATGCAAGAGAACAACCTGTGCGATATCTGTGGATAGTTTGTGAGAAAAAGACTTGCCTTCAGGGTAGGCTTAAATCCTGTTTGGATTTAAGCCGACTTGAAGATTACTGTTAAATCAACCCTTTTGATGTGATCGAGGTGATCCTGTTCTGGGTAGTGAATGAGATGCTCCTGTGGTGTCTGAAAGATTAAGACGGTCTGGCAGCAGGCTAGTGCGACGATGTCCGAGAGCTGACGAAAAGAGAGGAGAGCTTGTTGGAGAAATAGTGGGTGAGTTTGATCTTTTTACGCCAATATTAGGTGTAATGCTATTATCCCTGAATTCTGGTGGTACACCTGCATTAGGGTTTTCCGCGTTAAACAGCTTAAAGTACCATTTGATTGGGCTTTTCTTTTTTTCATCACGAGGTAGTCTGGGTGAAATAGTGGAACCAGAAATGCCTTGAGCAGGTAATTCTTTTGTTTCAGAAGGCATGCCTAAGGTGGTATTGATTAATTCTTTTGTTTCAGGTGTGATTAATTCATCCGCATTAGAGCCTAATAATTGTAAAGAGCTGATATCACTTTCCATTCCATTAACCACTTTGCGAGTGACATTTTCGATGAACTTAATTTGTTTGCGGTTAACGGCGGGAGAAGGGGCGCTAACTTTTTCTGCAAGATTAACTTCTCCTTCACCTTCGACTACAATATCATTATCCTCTTCAAGTTCTAATTGATCTTCTGCATTAACCACATTGCCTGCCAATCTGTGATAACGCTTTAAAAGTTCCCCATTCTCTGAGGCAAGGATGTCATCTTCAAATTCGCTCTGGAAAAGCTTATCACGTACTCTAACATTATATGAGCTAATATTATTAAAACTCATGCAATAGCAGCCGAACAACACGCCATTTTCAATAATGGTCTTTACAATTTCATTATCGACAAGCGGATTTCCCACGTTTCCACCCATATTGCCAGCAGCAAATCCTAAGGCAGAGACAGCTGTTACTCCTATCAAGAGTAAATCTATCAGATTATATTGTGACATATAACGCATGAAGCCTTTCGCTATAATGTCATAGATGGTTTGCCCAACAGAAACAATGAATTTAAGGACATTAGCAAAGTTAATGAAAAAGTTTTGTAAAAATGAGGGAGAGGCAATGCAGAGGAAGCTGAATAATCCAACAATAAGAATTTTATACCAAGGTAGGATTAAGTAATTCCAGTCTTTTTGATAGAGTTCTTTGTCAGCAATAGAGAGATACTTCAGTCCACTCACAAAGTTAAGAATACTAAGCAATATACCAAAACCAGCAGCAATGATAACGATAGCTTTTTTATAGAAATAGGCAAGTTTTGCACGCGTAGCAGATGAAATGTAGTGGTCTTTTTCATCCGGTACTGTGAGGTGATTTCGAATATTGTTTGTGACTTGAACAATTTCTATTAATCGAAAGATCACAGCGTCAAAATCTTCTCTGCGTTCTTCTGAAGTTAATGTTTCATCATCTGGGGAGCAAAGTGAGGCAAGAAAACCCGTATCTAAGGCTCCAACTAACTCATCATTATGATCAACGGCTGCAAGCCAATTGAGATCTTTAATCGCCTGAGTGTAAAGACTTGTGATTGCAGTGCGTGGGTGATCACGTAAATGCATTAACTGATTATAAGTCCAATCAAAATTGATAAAAGCAGAAGGAACAGAGCGCCCATGACCTAGCAGGATGGCAGCAACAATTCCCCAGCGATAATCTTCCAAAACTGCATTAAATCCAAGATAGCCAGAAGGCAGGATAGTGGTAATCGTTGAGACTAGAAGAATGATTTCTACCCGTGAGAAACTTCTGAAAAAGTGTTTGACTTCACTATGATCTCGAAAGCACCAGTCGCGTGTGTATATTACCAATTTAGTGATAATAGAATTGATTGCAAGTGAGAATTGAGAATAGAGATACATGGCAAAAACAGCCCAATCCAAATCAATTTTTTGGTCGTCTGTGAGTTCATTATCAAACCAGCGTTTATCTAAGCCGTCTACTGCAGGTACACTAAAATTACGCGCATTAATGGCTGAAATAAGCGCGAATATAAAAGCAGGTACAGCAAGCCAATACTCTCCAAGCACATAATTACCTGCTCGCAAAGGTTGAATCGTGTCATGTCTCGTTTGTTGAACAAAGCGAATTAAGTTGTCTCTATCTCTAGGGGTTACTGCAAGAGCCGTCTTGTGATTGTTTCCTTCAACAAGTATTTCATGAAAGGATTTGTTTTGTTCTTTTTTTTCTTCTTCAGCAAGTCTTACATAAGGCGTTACGCTGTCATGACCGTTTTGAGAGAGAGGGCTTAATGTAGAGACTGGCGTAAATGAGGGTAGCCCATTGCTCTGATAAGGGCGTCTTGATGGCGTGGTGTAGAAAGTATCGAGTTGTACGGCTTCGCCTTTATTATCTTTCTCGTGTTTCCTTTCTTTTTCATCCCCAACTGTTTGAAAGCTACGTGCCATGAGTTAAACTCCTCGTAAGTTCTGCTGCTCGATTGCATCCGTATTTTTTATTATTTTTTTGTACGAAAAACCAAGGTTTCTGTGATTATTTTTCAACCTAAAATGGTCAGCGATCATATCTGATTAAACCTTAAGTAATCCTTAAGGGTTTCTTAAATTTTGTACAGTAGTTGCCCATATGGTAATACTACGTAGCAAGTTCTGAGTTGATTTGTCCTGCGGGACGACAGTTGTTACCCATCACTAGCTTGATTAGCGAATTTCAGGCAAAATCATCACTCCCTTTTATCAGGCTAGGAACAATCAATGCCAAAAGAAAAAGATTCAGAGTTCACGCCTAAAAAACCACTACCGCGTGGAATTTTTTTATTGCCTAACTTGCTCACAACCGGCGCATTGTTTGCAGCATTCTATTCTATTATCGCAGCCGTGAAAGGATATTTTGATGTGGCAGCGATGACTTTATTCATCTCCATGATTGCAGATACTTTAGATGGTCGTGTTGCACGTATGACGAATACGCAATCTGCGTTTGGTGCGCAGTATGATAGCTTGTCGGATATGGTGGCATTTGGTTTGGCGCCGGCTTTATTAGTCTATTGCTGGTCTTTAAATCATTTGGGTAAATTAGGGTGGTTAGCTGCATTTTTATATGCGGTTGCAACGGCGCTGCGTCTTGCGCGTTTTAACACGCAGGCACATGATCAAGATAAACAGTATTTTCAAGGCTTGCCTTGTACAGCCGCAGCACCTGTTCTTGCCGCTGCTGTTTGGTTAGGTTTTTCGTATCAGTTAACGGATGGCATGATTATTGCGGTGCCTGTTGCGTGTTTGACTATTCTGCTGGCGGCATTGATGGTGAGTACTATTCGTTATAACAGTTTTAAGAAAATCGATTTTAAAGGCAAGATATCTTTTCTTATGCTGCTCATTCCAGTGTTAGTGATGGTTGCGATTGCGCTTGAACCACCTGAGATGTTGTTTACGATATTTTTTGTGTATGCCTTGTCTGGGCCGGTGATGACGTTGTGGCAGTTGCGTAAGATTCGCAGATTGGCTAAAGCTATTAAGAAGAAAAGAAATAGATTGGCTTAACATTCCGGTATATTAGCGGCCAAGCCACCCAATGACGTCTCTTTGTAAATAGACATCATATCTTTCCCTGTTTGCTTCATAGTCGCGATGACTTTATCTAAACTCACATGATGGCTACCATCGCCTAATAATGCCAACCGCGCTGCATTCACTGCTTTTACAGCGCCCATCGCATTTCGCTCAATACAAGGAATCTGTACTAAGCCGCCGATAGGATCACACGTCAATCCTAAGTGATGTTCCATAGCAATTTCTGCGGCATTCTCAACTTGATAAATCGTTCCACCTAATATTGCGGTTAAAGCGCCAGCTGCCATAGAACACGCAACACCAACTTCACCTTGGCAACCGACTTCAGCGCCTGAAATTGAGGCGCCTTTTTTATAGAGAACAGCAATAGCGCCTGCCGTGAGCAGAAAATCAATTGCATCTTCAGATTTAGCTTGCGGATAAAAAGTTAAATAATACTGTAAAACAGCAGGAATAACCCCAGCAGCACCATTGGTGGGTGCCGTGACGACACGACTACCGGCAGCGTTTTCTTCATTGACTGCTATGGCAAAAAGATTTAACCATTCCATGCTATCAGTATATTCGTGTGATTTCGGTGCACCTTTCGCCGTGATTTTTTTTAAGAGTTCAGGCGCGCGGCGTTTGATATTTAATCCGCCCGGTAAAATGCCTGGAGAGTGTGAGCCTTTTTCTATGCACTGTTGCATAACAGTTGCGATCTTTAGTAAGCGTGCTTTGACTTCATCTTCTGAATGCATATAAATTTCATTCGCAAGCATGATGTCTTTGATGGAGGATTGTGTATTTTCACAGTGTTTCATTAATTCTTTTGCTGTCGCGAATGGATAGGGAACAGGGTGATCGTAAGGTGTTTTAGCTGCCTGCGCTTGTTGTTCATCAACAATAAAACCCCCACCTATGGAATAATAAATCTTTGTCGCGATAGGTTGCTGATTTTTATCAAATGCGCTAAAACGCATACCGTTAGTATGCACGGGTAATAAATCTTTAAGGTTATAAATAAAATCAGAAATATAGTGAAAGGCAATCGTGTGACTGGCTGCTAATGAAATTTTTTCTTGTTCTATAATAGCTTTTGCACGCGGTTGAATAATATCAGGATTGACGGTGTCGGGTGCTTGTCCTTCTAAGCCTAAAACAATAGCCGAGTCTGTGCCATGGCCTTTGCCGGTATAGGCGAGGGAGCCGAATAATTCAATTTGTATGCGTTGCGTGCTAGCCAGTTGTTGATGGGCTGCCAATTCATTCACAAAGCGCTGTGCTGCCTTCATAGGCCCAACGGTATGAGAGCTAGATGGCCCTATCCCTATTGAAAAAAGATCGAAAACGCTAACTGTCATAATCTATTACTCGAGATGAAATAAAGAGGTATAATACCACACTAATAATTTTACATCTCCCACAAGGGAGGGGTGAAAATAGGAATGAGTATGCCAACCCACAGTATAAAATCCGCTTTTTATAATCCGCGTATTTTAGCCATGCTTTGTACGGGATTTTCTTCCGGGTTGCCGCTGGCGCTCACCGGATCTACATTGCAAGCTTGGTTTACCGAAACGGGTGTGAGTATTGTGACGATAGGCGCGCTTTCTTTAATCGGAATCCCTTATGTTTGGAAATTTTTATGGGCGCCGCTGTTGGACCGATTCGCGCCATTCACAAAAGATAGACGTCGCGGTTGGATTTTTGTCACGCAGCTTTCATTATGTTTTTCATTATTTTTATTTTCGAGTTTTCAACCTGCTTTGCATCCAGGATGGATGGGATGTGTGGCGTTACTCATTGCATTTCTTTCCGCATCGCAAGATACGGCGATTGACGCCTATCGTACAGATGTCTTATTGCCAGAAGAACGCGGAGTCGGTGCGGCTTATTTTATTTTTGCTTATCGAATGGCGATGTTGGTGTCAGGCGCATTGACATTAGTGGTGGCGGATCATTTGGGATGGCGTATCACCTATCAAATCATGGCAGTTGTTATGTTGTTACTGACACTGACTACACCTTTTGTGCCAAAGACACAGGATAGCCAAAGTCGTCCTGAAACAATTTATGCCACAGTTGTTGAAGCTCTCCGTGACTTGCTGCAACGTGATGCAATTATATTGCTATTATTATTTGCAGTTTTTTATAAAATTGGCGATGCGTTTGCGGCGTCTCTCATGACGAATTTCTTATTACATGGCTTAGGTTTTTCTTTATCTGAAGTGGGAATGGTTTATAAAACGGTGAGTTTAGTGGCAACCATTCTTGGTGCGTTATTAGGCGGTGCCTTGTTAATTCGTATCAATTTATTTAAAGCATTATTGTATTTTGGTCTGGCACAAGCTTTCTCAACCTTATTGTTTATGGTGCTAGCGATTGTCGGGAAAAATTATGTATGCATGGTGACAACATTATTTGTCGAAAATTTTTGTAGCGGCATGGGAACAGCGGCTTTCATGGCATTTTTGATGAGTCTCTGTCATCAACGCTATACTGCAACACAATATTCTTGTTTATCAGCACTAACAGCAATCGGTCGAGTTTTCTTAGGGCCTCTTGCGGGGGTGATGGTATTGCATTTTGGATGGGTCAGTTTTTACGCCTGGGCGTTTGTGTTTTCTTTCCCAGGGTTAATTATTTTAGGGTTATTACGTCATAGGGTGAGCTTCAATGCGACTGTTGCAGAAGTTTAAGAAAACAATAAGGGTAATTTCACTTGTCAGCTTATTGCTAGTCACAGGATCTGCTATAGCAGCGGATAGTGTGCAAAGCGATAATTTTTTTACGGACAAAACGCAGTTAATTTCTCAGCAAACTGATTTACTGAAGAGTCGCTTGCAGCAAGCCCAAAAAGAATTGGAAAGTTTGCAGCAGCAACATAATCAAATAAATAATAAGGGATTGGCTCATATTACAACGGAGTTTCGTAACCAAGCGAATTTAGAGACAGCTGTGGTGCGGTCGAATTTAGATAGCATCAGTATTGAACTGTCAGAATCTTTGCAATCGATAAATTTGTTAGAAAAAGAGATTAGTGAAATTAAAAATCAATTGAACGTTTTTACTATTTTTGGCTTGCGACTTGCGCGCACAGAGATAGTGGATCAAAGTAGTTTGCAGTCAGAATTGCGATACAAGCAAAATGAATTGAGTCTCGAAAAAATTAGAGCAGATTATCTGAAAAATTTGGAAAAAGTGACTGAAGATATTTTGCAGATTCAAAAGGCAAAATATACACGCATTAATGCTTTAATTAAATCCAGGACAATTTTTCATCTTAAACAAAAACAGGCGCAGTCTGAGATTGCCTTTCAACAGCAACAGAATTATTGGTTGCAGCAATTGAACGCGCTCTATGCAGAGCTCAATAAAGTCGATTTGACTGATCCAAAAAATAAACCCATTTATGCGAGTTTACAGCGTGAAATTTTTTACGCCAATGAGCATGTGAATGTTGTCTATATCCAAATGCTGATTGTTCGCTATGAAGATCAATTACAACAATTGCAGATGTCTTTGACACATAATAGCTCCATTACCATTTTAAATGAAGCCAGTGATCAAGCATTGATATTGGTTAAAGAATTATTACGGGTTAAAACTTTATTAAAAGCACGCATGAGTCTGCTGGATCATCGTAAGACTTTTGTCTCTCATGATGAAGACGCGAACAATGTGGTAGAGAATCAGACCGACCTTCTGAAGTTGTCAGCATTAGCAAACCAATATAAAGCAGCTGGCACGCAAGTCGCGGCGTTAGATAAAAAGCTAATGGATTGTCGCGCAGCATTAGGTAAAGATTTGCAATATGAATTATCTTTGCGCCAAGGATTGCCAGGAAATAATGCGAAAGAATGGTTAGATTTAGGGGCGGAAATTTGGCTGGCACCTATTCTGACTTATGAAGTCATCAAGAATATTGCTGTCACAATGATGAAGTCTTCTGAAGGAATAGGGTATCCCTTCTTTTTTGTTTTAGGATTATTAGAAATAGGATTTGTATTATTTTTCATTTTTATTAATCGCATTTTGAAAAAATGGATAAGTGGTATGGCTGAGCATGAATTTGGCCATATCAATTTAAAGCGTGTGTCGACTCAGCTCATTAGAAGAAATCTGATTGATATTGCTTTGATCGGTAATGTCGCAGTGATTTTTGAATATTTTAATGTGCCTATGCAAAGCGCGATGTTTTTATTAAATTTAGCGTTGGTTTGGCTATTTTTTAAAGCCAGCATTACCTTGGCGCGAGTTTGCTTGGTTGAAACAGTCCATGATCGTGCGGGTGATGATGTGATCTTATATCATCGGTTAAAATGGAGTTTCTCGATTGGTGGCGTGATCACAGCGTTAACTGTTTTAATGCATCAGCTGCCGGTGACCTATGAAGTCAAAGATCTTTTTGACCGCATGTTTTTATTATTTATGTTAGTTGTTTCTATCTTTCTGTTGAAATCTTGGGACGTACTGCCAGGGTTAATTTCGCATCATATTGATGAACGTCGTCTCTATTTGAAAAGAGTTATGCGATTGTTAGGCGTCATGGTGCCGTTAATATTATTGGTGAATTCTGCGATAGGGCTATTCGGCTATGTCAATCTTGTGCTGACAGTTTCATGGTATGAAAGTATTTTTCTTTTGTTTTTTGTCGGATATCTCGTCATTCGTGGGTTGTTAATTGATAGTATGATGTCTCTCTCCAAATTAATCATTCAAAACACAATTAATGGTTGGTTATGGACAGAAGCGTTATTGAAACCTCTTGATGTTGTCTTACGTGTCACGTTATTTTTCTCAGCATGGGCAGGCTTATTTTTTGCGTATGGTTGGGATCAACACTCGCAGGTATATAACAGTTTACATGCTGTTTTATATTATCATGTGGCTACTGTATTCAATACACCCATCACGCTTGATAGCATCATAGAATTGGTTGCAGTAGGTGCTGCGCTGGCTTGGGCGGCGCGTTGGACGCGAGAGTTTGTATTTCGTTTATTGTCGACTAAGACCAATGACATGGGTTTGCGTAATAGCATCGCGATCTTAAGTCAATATGGGATGATTGCATTAGGCGTATTGATTTGTTTACGTGTTTTGGGCATTGATGTCAGAGCGCTCGCTGTGGTTGCCGGTGCATTAGCATTTGGTATTGGTTTAGGTTTACGAGATATCGCGAATAATTTTGTCTGTGGCTTTTTACTCTTGATTGAAAGACCGGTGCGAGTCGGCGACATTGTGACAATCAACGAGCATGAGGGCGAAGTGTCACATATTGGCGGTCGTGCTATCACCGTGCGCACATGGGACCATATGGATGTAATTGTGCCGAATGCCGATATCTTCAGTAAAACATTTACGAACTGGACTGCGAAAGATCA
>CAJCIZ010000211.1 GCA_903970525.1 Myxococcales bacterium
AGTTCAGACGTGTGCTCTTCCGATCTTTTTCATCGCTGCTATTGTTGTGACTGTCGTTGTTCTCCGAAGAATCATGAGTAATTATGTGGGAGAGCTACGCCCACTCTTAGATTCAATCCCTCCTTTTTCATTGTATAGACAATTTGAATCCGCACGATTTATGGAGACGCTAGGATTGCTGGTTGCCAATGGTGTGATGTTTAAAAGCGCGATCAAAGTCATGCAATATCAATCCAGTCCCTACATGACATCACATTTAATCATGATGGAACATTTATTAAGCATGGGTAAAGTCAATGTGGCTGATGTATTATCAACAGGGCTGATCGATGAGGAAGATGTCATGCGTTTGCGCGTGATGGCAGAAGTCAAAGGTTTTGAACATGGCTTGATTCGCATGGGTGTGCATGGTGCGGAGAAAGGCACTAAAACAGTAAAAATAATCAGTAAAATTTTGGGTGGTGTGCTCATGGTATTGGGAGCAATACTTATCATAACGATTATCAGAGGAATTTTCTTAACGGGTATGTCGATGGGGCAACAATAATGCGTCGTTGGTTAACTCACAAGAATCAAAAAGGGATAACGTTGTTAGAGTTTATGCTAGTGATGGCGATAGGGACGTCCATGATTCTCTTAAGTCTTAAAATGTATGAATCTTACAAATTAGAACAATCATTCGATACTTTACAAGGGAATGTAGACATTTTATTTCAAGCCTTAGGGAAATATTATAAAGCCAATTGTGCGGGCACAACTTTTAATACGGTTGGGGCATCACCTGTACCAGTTAGCATTGCTACACTACAGTCTGGCGGGTATCTTGACATGACCGGCTGGATTCCCTCTAATTCTCTGGTGAATAACACAGGTCTTAATGGACCCTTGAGCGCATTCGTCTTGCAATTTAATCCTCTCCCAGCCGTGTCAGTGAATACCATTGCCTGCACCAGTGGATCCGCGACACCTTGTTCAAATTACGTAGTACAAGCATTGCCGGCAGGACAATCTGCTGGTGTCGTGTGGGTGGCACAAGTGGCAGTGCAACTTGCCAATACTGCAAATATAACGACTTATATGGGGAGAATGGGAGCGCAGTGCGTTTCTACTTTTTCGGCTACTACGGTGACACCGTGTACATCGACACCTACTGCATTGGATACTTTAGTGTGGGAACGCTTGCCTTCGTTTGTTTCGCCGCAAGCGACTTCAATTTTATGGCCAATGATGCCTATGCTAAAACAATTTCAACTTCAGTATACTCATGATCAAAATTATGAATTAAACTCTGGGTTCTCGGGTACCCAGTATTATACCTGTGGTGGATAACGATATGACATTTAAACAACGTAACAACAAAGGTTTTACTTTGCTAGAAATGGTACTCGTGCTCGCGATCATGAGTAGTATCTTAATCATGATTATTGGTTATAGCACACAGCGTTTTGATCAATTTAGACGTGATAAAGCAGCGATGCAAATGGAACAAATACTTAATGCTGGCTTAGCTTATTATACAACGAATGGACAATGGCCAATTTCACTTTCCACCTTACAAACGGCTAACTATCTTCCTTCTTCTTATACAAGCCCGTATGGCGGTGCTTATACGATACCGGCAACAACAACAGCAACAGGCAATATCTTTCAGGTGAGTACAACAGTCACAAGCTTACATGCGTCTTCTGACGCTAGCACTATTGCTGGGATGTTGCCCGGAGGTAGTGTGGCTGGGAGTACAGTGACCGGCCAAGTTGTTGTGCCAGGACAAAACTTAAATAATGCACGGTCTGTGAATTTCGGAAATATCTATAACTCAGGGGGTTGTGTGCCTGTTCCTACCTGCCCGTCAGGTATGCAACCTGTCATCATGACTTCTGTTGCAGCAGCGACTGGTTATTATGATCCACCTGTTAATTGTAATAATTATGGTGATGAAAGCGGTTGTACACCTTCTGCGCCTCATCCTATTTATGGTGTTGTGAGTTATGCAACAGGCGGTCCTCCTACGGTTTCAGGTGGAACGGGCTCTGGAAACACACCGCCCGATTGTAGTAATCCGACCACTTCACCTGGGACACAAACCTGTTTTTCTGATACTTCGCTCAGTTCATGGCCTACTCTTGCATCAGGACAAGATTATTGGCGTGTGTGCTTGTCAATCCAAGTCGATCAAGGATTCGTGGTAATTAGTGGTACTCCAGGAAGCGGTGAAGGGTCATCAACTTATTGGGGGCAAAATCTAGGGTCTGTTCTTGCCATTACACGTTGTGCGCCTGGCCCAGTCGGTGCTCCACCAACAGAAAATGAAGGCTCCAGTTTAGATGTCTGGTCGAAATAACGACGGGAGAGGATGACTTAGCTCATACCGCAACAGAAAGTATTACACATTTCAAATAAATCGCTTATACTTGATGACTGAAATTATGGATAAGCGATTCAGTTAGGCATCTGTTTAAATGGAGTATTTCGATGAAGTGCCTCGCCACTAGAGTCAGTATATTACTGCTTACAATCATACCCGCGCTTGCTTTAGCAGGATGGCAAGTTGCCACACCAACAGCGGCTGTTCCGCAAGAGCCTTTTTTTCAAGCCGGTGTTCAACAACATAGAAACTTTGTTCCCGCCTACGGCAATGCTGCATTTCCGAATCAATTTGCAAATTTAGGAAGACCCGCCGCAGTTTATGCCATCAGCGTGAGTGGTTCTCTGAAAGACAATATTGAACGCATCATGGATAGATATCACTGGAAAGTGATTTGGAAAGTTCCCTACGATTACAACTTTGATGGGCGTATCACAGGTTCCAGTCTGCCGAACGTTATTGAAAAATTGTTAGGTCCATTTCCATTACAAGCTACGTTGTATATGTCTAATCGTACTATGATAGTCATACCGAGGAAGGTCTGATGTGCTATAAGCAAAGTATCGTATTGTGTTTGGCAACACTTTTCGTCGTGACAGGATGTTCAGTTCCTCCTCTTTATACACAGACGCAAGAGAATGTTGCTGAGGTTGCGCAACGCTCTAAAGATGCGTTTGTAAAATCAGATAATTCAGCAAACACACTACCGCCTCTCGTCATTAACCAAGGTCTCTACGTAGATCAAACACCGATAAGCTTATCTAGAGAACCCTCTTGGATGAGAAATCATATTGTCATTCGTGGCGACAACATGCCATTTTCTTACTATAGCCGCACAATAGTCAGCAATATGGGAAGAAATATATTAACGCGTTATCAAGGTGGTTTAGATGACAAAGTGACACTGTCAATTAATTATTCTGGTACGGTTAAAGGGGCTATGGATTTATTAGCTTCTAAAGCGGGTTATGTTTACACAGTCAATAATTCTAATGTGTACTGGCAAGCTTTTATCACTAAAACCTATGATATAGCATTCATGCCAGGCTCTGCGGATTATACATTAGGTGATGCAAGCAGTACCTCGGGTGGTAGCGGTGGCGGAAGCGCCGGTGGCAGTTCTAGTGGTGGCTTGAGCGGTTTAGGATCGTCCAGCAGTTTAAAAGGCACAATCTCTGTCTGGAAAGATTTAGAGACAACAATTCAATCTTTACTTTCTGCAGATGGTAAAGTGATTGTGTCCCAGTCAACCACAACTGTGACGGTTCGTGATAGGCCTATGAATATAAGCTTAGTGTCACAATACATTCACAACTTAAATAAGAACCTATCAAAGCAAGTCTTGGTAAAAGTTCAAATCTATGAAGTTACCTTAAACAGTGCCTTCAACTATGGTATTGATTGGTCTGTGGTTAAGCGTGGATTTCTTGGAACAAACTTTACGCTGAATGGCGACTATGGTACGCCAATCAGTGTTACACCAATTGCAGGGTCAGCGACTGCGCTTTCTAGAGGAAGCTTCACGCTACCTGCGCCTCCTGGCGGATATCCCCAACTAGGTGTCGTCAATGCAGACCAAACCCATATCACCGGTGTTAATCTGTTAGTCAGTGCATTACAACAGCAAGGTAAAGTTTCTGTTGTCTCTGAGCCTAGAGTCGTTGCACTGAATAACCAAGTGTCTGTTATCAGTATTGTTAACAAGCAAGCCTATGCTGCGAGTGTGTCGTCATCAACGATTGGTGGTGGTGTCGGTAGTACAACAGTCACAGCGCAGATTACACCTGGAACATTAGTCACTGGGCTGATTTTATATATCCTCCCTAAAATTTTAGGCGATAAAGTATATCTACAAGTCAGTGCTGATTTATCCAGCCAAGTGGGTACGATTACCAGTTTCACCTCGGGTGGTTCAAGTATTCAGGTTCCACAAACGACTGAGAAAGAATTTAACCAGCGCAGCGTCATTGGTTCAAACGATACATTAATCCTGTCCGGATTTAGACAAGTTAGCAATACAGCGAATGCTGCTCAATTATTTGATTCACAAGCGCTGGGAGGTAGGGGTGCTTCGCAAACAAATAGTGAAACAGTTGTGTTGATTACGCCTATTATTTTAAATGGGACGGTCTAATGCCATATATCACTCGCGAAGATGGTGTGCGTTTTGTCATACCGTCTTATCGGGATACGATAACAGCTAAAAAAACCAGCGCTTTAAAAAAAGAGATTCTGTTGCTTAGCGCAACGTATGGCGAGTACATTACATTACAGAAAAAAAGTGTTAACCAGTATGAAGTCGCATTCTCTTCCGATACAGGCTATCTCTTAGGGGAGTGTATTTGGCAACACTTTAATCGGTCTTTTGATTTAGTTTATTGTGAAGCGATACCAAATACCACAGAAGCAATTCTTGTTATTGTGAAAGCTGGCACGGTCTATCTCGATGGAACTTTCCCGATTGATAGCATCGCAGAAGAGCTTGTTGTTTTCAAAACACAAGCCAACACGTTTTCAATTTATACGTACGGTGATGTGCCTATCAGTGAAAAGCCACAAGAAGGAAAGTTTTCATTTGATGTTTCCTCAGTTAAATCCTTTACGGTTTTAGATAAGCCGGTTTTTCCGACATTAGAAGGCGTCAAAGCGTTTCAATTACAAATGGTTGAGACCGTTCTAACCGCTTACGGAATTGGCGTACTGCCAGTTAAACAAATTGCAGTTGTTGTCGTGGTCATCGCGCTGTGTTGGATGCTTTGGACATTCATCTCTTCACATAAGAAAGAGTTACCCACTGTTATTATCAGCACTGTGAGTCCTTATCAATATTACAACATTACGTTGACATCGCCTGATCCGACGACTGAGCTGACAGAGTTGGTAAGAAACATGATGTTGTTATTAACCATGCCAGGATGGAAAGCGGATGCAATAACATACACACCAGGATTGCCGGGCGCATTAGTTGCATCTGTTAAATCGAGCGGCGCAAGAACCAATGTGTTATTTGATTGGGCACAGAAAAATAATGCTAAAGTTCAAATACAGCCGGATGGGTTTTATGTCACCCTCTATACGTTTATTCCTAAAAGACAGCCACCTAAGTCGATTAGCAGTATGCAAGAAATTATTTCCAGTTTGCTTGACAGAATGTCATATGTTTTGCCTGGAAATGTGTTAAAAATAAGTGCGACAACAGATAAAAAATTTTTTTCAGAAATGGAAATGGTGCTCTCAATCAACAGTGCATCTCCCATGCAAGTCATTACAGTTGCACAACAGTTGAAAGATTTACCAATAGTAATAACGAAAATCTCAGGTAGTTTGTCCAGTGATGGAAATATTTCTAGTACAATAACTTTTAAAGTGTTAGGGAACTAACTATGGCACCGGAAAAAATCAAAGGTCTTGCAGCAGGCGATGTTAAACAAAAAGCGACAATAGGTGTGGTTGTTGTCATTGTGCTGATTGTTATTTGGCAAGTGATAGGGCTTTTTGGTGGCGGTGGTGGCGGAGGTGAGAAACCTGCAGCCGCTGTCCCTCAGATAGGCGCTAAACCTGGCGGAGCAGCAGCACCCACTACCGCTCAAGCAATGGCGGCTCCAGCGCCAGCGCCTGAGGCACAAGTGCCTAAACAGTCGCCCGTTCAATTTAATGCGGAACTGATGAAGTTACAGCAAGAAACTGAAGCAAAATATGTTGCAGCGCTCAATCAACTTCAAATGCTGAAATTGCAAAAAGAAATTGAAGACGTCAAGCAAGGCATCGCTTCAGCAAAATTGGCAACAGTGACTTCAGAAAATAGCATTACGGATCTTTTAACGAGACCAAGTTCAGGTGGCAATGTAGGTGGTGGATATAATGCAGTCGTTGCTGCAGCAACAGCTCCACCAACACAGGAAGCTCCGCCAGGTCCACCGCCAGCACCAGCGCTCCCTATTATTGTCGATGTACCTTATGTTGTGATGTCAATTTCACAACATGGCGGTAGATGGACTGCAGTGTTGAGCAATGAAGGTAAGCTATATAATGTGGTAGTGGGCGACACATTACCGTCGGATGGTTCTGTCGTGGTATCTATTAATCAAGATGGGATCGTGTTAGAAAAAGATACCCATAAGCGGAAAATTTCAATTATTTCATCGATTTAATCTCAGTGCTTGGGGGTTTCCAGAAAGTGGAAATCCCTAATGACTCCCTCAAAGACTCTGCTCGCAGGCCCAGTTAACATGACGGCTTGTTTTGCTCCCTGCCATTCTACCCATAAGTCGCCGAAAGGTAGTTCTACTTTCACTTTGTGATCTAGCGTATTATTTTCGATGCCTGCGACGACTGCAGCGCAAGCATTGCTCCCGCAAGAAAAAGTTTCGCCAGCACCCCGTTCAAAAGTCCGTAATCGAATATGTTGTTTATCGACAATTTCCATAAAACCTACATTAACACCACGAGGAAATAGAGAGTGTTTCTCGATTTTTGGACCGAGTGTTGCAACAGGGAAGTGCTCTGTCGAATTCACTTGTAAGATAGCATGTGGGTTGCCCAGTGATAAAATATCAAGCTGCAAAGGGCTAGGATGAGAGTCTATTTTTAACGTCATCGCTTTTTGTTGTAGAGAAGGAATTCCCATTTGCACGCGTACAGTATCATGGTCAAGAATGTCTGCGGCGAAAATGCCTGCTTTGGTTTCAATGCTAAAGGTTTTGTTGGAACTCATTTTTTCATCATAAATAAAGCGCGCAACACAGCGTAAGCCATTTCCACATTGTTCTGCTTCGCTACCATCCGCATTAAAAATACGACAGAAGAAATCCGCTTTTTGTGAGGGTTCGATTAAGAGAAGTTGATCAAAGCCAACGCCTAAATTACGGTGTGCGAGAGATTGAATGGGAAGATGTGACGCATCAACTTTTTGTGTGATCGTATTGATGACCATGAAATCATTGCCTAGCCCATGCATTTTAGAAAATTGAATCATTGCGGCGCCTCATTTTTTTTCGGGAGATACAAAGGCCCCGATTGACCGCAGCCAATCAAACAATAGCTGCAACATAAAAAAATAAAAGAAAAAATCAGATATTTTTTCAAGAAGGCTTCCTTAATTTTTTATAATGATGAATCAAGCCTTGAGTCGATGCATCATAAACGGTTTGATTTTGGGGATTTTTTAAATCAGCGAGGATTTTAGGAAGTAACTGTTTGCCGAGTTCCACACCCCATTGATCAAAAGAATTAATGTCCCAAATGGCACCTTGAACGAAAATTTTATGCTCGTATAAAGCAATCAAAGCGCCTAAATTATAAGGTGTTAAACTCTGCAAAAATAAAATATTACTAGGACGATTGCCCGGGATGACTTTGTGATGCGCCAATTGTTTTGCCTCATCTTCTTTCACGCCTTCGTCTAACAGTTCAGAGAGTGCTTGTTGATAAGATTTGCCTTGTAGCAACGCTTGCGCCTGACTCAAACCGCTACCGATTAACACATCTTGATGATGGGCCAGATCATTTTTCTGATTGCCCACTAAAATAAAATCGACAGGCGTCAAATGATTGCTCTGGTGCAACAGTTGGTGGAAAGAATGCTGTGAATCGCAACCCGGTTCACCCCAAATAATAGGGCCTGTTGCATACTCTACGGGTGCGCCTTGTTGTGAAATCCGTTTGCCGTTACTTTCCATGTCTGCTTGTTGTAAATAAGCTCTGAAATGTGTGAGGGGGTGAGAATAAGGAATAATTGCCTGTGTCGGTGCGTCAAAAAAGTTGATGTACCAAATGCCCAGTAAGCCCAAAATAACAGGCATATTTTCAGAGACATCCGCATGACGGAAATGCTGATCCATCTCATGTGCGCCGCGTAAAAATTCTAAAAATTGATCCATGCCTATCGCTAAAGCTAAAGGCAAACCAATCGCCGACCAAATAGAGTAACGACCGCCGACCCAGTTCCACATTGGAAATATTTGTTCTCGTGGCACGCCAAACTGCACAGCTTTTTCAGTCGCTGTCGTGACAGCGGCAAAATGCTTCTCAAACCCTTTGTTTGCCAAGTGATCTTGCAACCAAGCTTTAATTGTATTGGCATTGGTGAGTGTTTCAATGGTGGTAAATGTTTTGGATGAGACGATAAATAAAGTAGTTTCTGGATTCACTTTCTGCAGAATGTCACGTATCTGTGCTGTATCTACATTTGAAATAAAATGGCAGCGAATGCTGGGGTGAGTATATTCAGCTAAAGCATGAACCGCTGAAAAAGGCCCTAAATGCGATCCTCCAATGCCAACATTGACGACATCGCGAATCGGTTTTCCCGTACAGCCCAACCATGTTTCTTGGCGCACCGCATCGGTGAATTGGCGCATTTTTTCTAGGTTGTCGGCAATAAGCGGCATAATATTTTCGCCATCGACCCAGACTGCCTCGCTAGAACGATTTCGCAAAGCAGTATGCAAAACAGGGCGTTTTTCTGTGGTATTGATGGCTTGACCTGTGAAATACGCTTCGATTTTTTGCGAAAGTTGGGAAGCTTCCGCAAGTTTGCAAAGGAGTGTCAGGGTTTCAGGTGTGAGGCGGTTTTTAGAATAATCTAACAATATTTCATTTACTTGCAGAGACATTTTGGCAAAGCGTGTTGCGTCATTTGCAAACCAATCGCGCATATCATGCTTTGCAATTTGTTGGTGATGTGTCGTTAACGCGCGCCATTCTGGCAAATCAGTGATTTTTTGCATGACCCCAAACCTTAAAATAAAGTACGATAGAATAACAGATTTTGGCCTATTTTCTCAATGTGAAATATAGGTTAATATGAACCACATGCAAGCAACTAGGATCCCTATCATGGATGACTTATATTACCGTCTAGAAGAGCGACTGAAAGCGCTCATTCAAGAATGCGACAGCTTGAGACAAGCGAATAGCAAACTGAAGCAAGCAAAGTCATTTCTTCAACGAGAAAAAGAAAACCTCTTAGCCAAAAATAAAAACGCCATCCTGCAAATTGAGGGAATGGTATTACGTCTTAAGTCAATAGAGAGAAGCCAAAATGACAGTAGAAGTAGTGGGGACGACAGTGGAAGTGTTGGGGAAAGCTTATCAGCTTAAATGCCCTGAAAATGAGATACCGCTGGTACAAAAAGCCGCGCAATTTCTCGAAGAAAAAATGCGAGAGATTCGTGAGATGGGTCACGTATTAAGCGTTGACCGCATTGCAGTACTCGCAGCCCTCAGTTTGGCGCACAAGTTATTACGCTGCGAACATGAAAAAGATATTTACGCGCAAATGGTCAATGAAAAATTGCTCGAACTAGAAAACAAGCTAGAGCAAGTTCAGTCGCCACAAAAAGAGTTGGAGTTGTAGTTGCAAGATAAAAAGGAATTGCGAAAAACACTGCGTGCAACACGCAGCAGTTTAGCTGCAGAAGAGCGGCAACAAGCAGCTGTTTCTGCGGCGCAATTACTGACGACCCACCCTTTATTTCAAACCAGTCATCATATTGCGTGTTACATCGCTCACCGCAGCGAAATAGCCTGCACTCCTATCATAGAAGCAATTTGGCAAGCCAAAAAACACTGTTATCTACCCATCTTATCTCAAGCCCAAGACTCCACTTTACACTTTGCACGTTATCAAAAAAACGATGCACTACACCCCAATCTCCACCATATTCTAGAACCAACCTCCACCCAATACTTTCCCACTGAAGACCTAGACCTAGTCCTAGTCCCCTTAGTAGGCTTTGATTTGCAAGGCCACCGACTAGGCACCGGCGGCGGCTATTACGATCGCACATTTGCTTTTTTAAAAGGGTCTCAACAAATAGCAAAAAAGCCTTTTTTATTAGGGTTAGCGCATAGCGTGCAGCAAGTAGACTCACTACGACTCGATCTTTGGGATGTAGGATTGAATGGTATTTTAACTCAGCAAAAACTAATCAAATTTTAGGTGGGTGTTACTTAGGCTATTTAATGACGGGACCCCAGTCATTAAATAGTCAAAGTAACATCCGACCTCTCACCCGACATCTTCGATGTCGACCTCTCCCACAAGGGGAGAGGTGAATGGTCGTTACATCACAATATTTTTCTCAGCATTAATCATGCGAGTTAACATAGGGACTAAGGCGAAACTGATAATCGCAATCACTAAAGAAATACAGCCGTAAATGGTAAAAGCATGACTGTAGATGACTAATGAAGCGGTTGTTGACATGTGATCAGGCACAGCAGCAATGTTTGCTAACATGCCACCGATGGCAAATGAAGCAGCTTGAGAGAAGAACCAGACGCCCATCATCATGCCGACCAAGTGTTTTGGACAGAGAACAGTGATCATGGCAAGACCGATAGGAGAGAGTAGTAATTCACCTACGGTTTGTAATAAATAACTGAGTACTAACCACCAAGAAGATGTTACACCATTGACGCCAAAAAATTTCGCGCCAAATGCCAGAAATAAAAAGCCTAAACACATGAATAAGACACCAAGAGAAAACTTCATTTGGATAGAAGGATTCAGGCTGTGGTTATCTAATTTCACCCATAAACGGCTGAGCATAGGGCTTAACGCAATAATAAAAAATGGGTTAAAAAACTGAGTCGCTTCAGCATCCAACGGAATACCTAAAATACTCTTTTCCATATTACGATCAGCAAATAACATTAATGACGTAAAAGTTTGGTTGTAGATAGACCAAAACGCAATTGAGATCACGATCAATACCAAGCACGCTATCATTTTTTTGCGTTGGGCCGGCGGCTCTTTCGAAATAAAATAAGATGTCGTTGCTAAAATCAAGACAGCGGTTAATTCCACAATATAATCGGTTTCTTGTGGATAGGCGAAAGCAAGATTACAAAGCGCAATCGTGACAATAATGCCTATGCCTAAATAAACATAAAAACTCGTTTTTAATTTTGTTGTGCGGTGGACAATGCTAGGTAACATCCCTGCGCTACCTAATGTTTTTCTACCAAACATAAAAATGATTTGGCCTATCGCCATGCCCACAGCCGCCAACAGAAAGCCAGCATGCCAGCCATAATTTGTGACAATGGCACCCGCGATAATAGGTGGAATGAGAGACCCAATGTTAATTCCCATGTAAAACAGCGTAAATCCACCATCACGACGTGGATCATTCTCGTGATAAAGCTCTCCGACAATACTGGATACGTTAGGTTTAAAGAAGCCATTGGCGACGACCAACAAGCTTAACCCAAAGAAGAAAGAGGATTTGCCAGGCAAAGCGGTCACTAAATAGGCAATAAACAACATAATACCGCCCAGGATGATCGCGCGCTGAAAGCCTAAGTAGCGATCAGCGATATAGCCCCCTAACGTAGGGGTGAGATATAAAAGTGAGCTAAATGCAGCATAAAGAATATTGGCTTGTTCATCCGGCATGCTCAGTGCTTTAGTCATGTAGAGGATGATAATGGTCTGTAAGGTGTAAAACCCGAAGCGTTCCCATAATTCAGTAAAGAATAAGAGATAGAGCCCTCTAGGGTGTTTTTGCACCGCCGCCACGTTTTGTTTTGCCATTGAAAGATAGCCAATTTTTTTATTGTGATCTAATACTATGCCATAAGCTGGGGCTAGGAGCAAAAAAAATGACAGAGATAGGGGGCTTTAAGCCGTTTCACTTGTCTGAATCAAATTAGACAACTCTTTCAGGGCAATAAAAAACATCACATAATCAATGCTTGTGCTGCTATGTAACATTTCCAAGATTTTTTCCCAGCGTTCAATCGCGCGATGATTTTCTTCTATCCAGCGCTCTATGAATAAATGAATTTGCGAGTTGGCTTTATTGTGGCGCATGACAGCGACAGTGATATTGCGTTGCAGAATATCTAATTCATCTCGCAGAGTAAGACGTGCCAAGGTATTCCAGTGACCTTCGCGCGTGTCTTCAGCAATACGATCACGGAACCAAAGCAAATTAAAATATTCACCGACGGCAAAATACAATGTGGCAGTTTTATTCAAATCAAAACGATTTTGAGTGGCGACTTCGATCACATTCAATGAAGAATACATTGCGCGTATGGTCGCAATACGGCTGGCAACTTCTTTAGAAATACCCGCTTTGACAAATTCTGCGGTCAGCGTTTCTAAATAAGCTTTGGTAGAGCCTCCCATTAAAGTCGGGATCAATGTTTCTAAAATTTTTGCGCCCTTAGCGAAATGAGTGATGACGGTTTGCATATTTTCAGTTTTGGAATTGCCATGTCGTAAAAACCATCGCGTGGAGAGATAGGCAAGGCGTCGAATATACGACAATAATTCGCATTGCGTCGCCATCGGAATTTTGTAATTGAAAGATTCAATCAGCTGTTGCAACTCATGTGTGCCAAACACACGTGAGGCGATAGTGTAAGCACGAATAATTTCTGCCACAGTTGCGCCTGTTTCGTTTTGTATATTAAAAACAAATGTAATATTGGTTTCATTAATAATTTGATTGCTTAATTGGGTAGCAATAATTTCGCGAGATAAACTATGTTTTTCCAGGGCTTTGCCATAGGATTTTTGTAAGAGAGTCGGAAAAGACGTCTCCAGGATTTTTTTCAGATAGGGATGTTCTGGAATATCTGAGGCTAAAATCTCATTTTTAATATGAATTTTAGTATAGGCAAGCAAAACGGCTAGCTCAGGACGCGTTAAACCTAATCCCGCTGCTTTGCGTTCTAATAGACGCTTGTCGTCAGGCAAAAATTCTACGGCGCGATTGAGTTCACCGGAGGCTTCTAAGCTTTTAATATAATCTTGATGTATGCCAATTTGTTTTACGGCATAAAAATTCGCATAACTTAACACAAGGGCTTGATCGAAGTTATCCGCTAACACAAGATCCGCTACTTCTTTTGTCATCTTCACTAATAATTCATTACGCTTTTTTTCAGTTAAGCGTTTTTTTGCGACTTCTTGATTCAAGAGAATTTTGATATTCACTTCATGGTCGGAGCAATCAACACCCGCGGAGTTATCAATAAAGTCAGTATTAATTAATCCGCCTTGTAAAGCATATTCCACACGTGCCAATTGCGTAAAACCCAGATTTCCCCCTTCGCCTACAATGCGGCAGCGCAACTCGTTGCCATTGATGCGACAAAACTCATTGGTTTTGTCACCGACATCGGCATGGGTTTCTGTGCTGGCTTTCACATAAGTGCCAATGCCTCCATTCCACAGTAAATCCACAGGCGCTTTGAGTATGGCGCGAATTAATTCGTTTGGCGCCAGAGAATTGTCTTGTATGCCTAATGCTTTTTTTATCTCAGCAGATAAAACAATGGTTTTGCTAGAGCGTTTGTAAACACCACCCCCGGCTGAAATTAATTTTGGATTGTAATCTTCCCAAGAAGAAGTGGGTAAATTAAATAATCTCACGCGTTCTTTCAGAGAATTTTTTGCATCAGGATCGGGGTCGAGAAAAATATGTCTGTGATCAAATGCTGCAAGCAATTTAACATGTGGGGAAAGCATCATGCCATTCCCAAATACGTCGCCACTCATGTCACCAATACCAACGACACTAAAATCAATGTCATCAATCGATATGTTTAATTCATAAAAATGGCGTTTAACGGATTCCCAAGCGCCGCGTGCGGTAATGCCCATTTTTTTATGGTCATACCCGGCAGAGCCTCCCGAGGCGAAAGCATCTCCTAGCCAGAAACCATAAGACTTTGCGATTGCATTTGCAGTATCGGAAAATGACGCAGTGCCTTTGTCTGCAGCGACAACCAGATAAGTATCTTGATCGTCATAACACACGACTTGCGGCGGGCGTATGACTTTGCCATCTTTTAAATTAT
>CAJCIZ010000212.1 GCA_903970525.1 Myxococcales bacterium
TCATTCAAACCGCCTTTTGGGAAATTACCTGTATCATACTGGTTTAATAAAACAAAGCTATGAGTGTACTGCGTTAACACCGATAAAAGACCACTTGCTTCAGAATAACCTAACGCGTCTTGTGGTACTTTTTGAAAAAGCATCAAGGTCTCTTTTAATCGGTTGATTTGTTCTGTTTGTTGTGCCAATCGAGATTCATTCAAAGCATAACCTTGCAATAAATACTCCTTGAGCACTTTATTGGCCCAAACTCTAAATTGTGTCCCTTGCCTTGAGTTCACTCGATATCCTATAGAGATAATGGCATCCAGATTATAATGCCTGACTTTTCGATTGACCTTCCTTGTTCCTTCAATACGAACTACCGAGTAATCCTCGGTAGTTACCTCCTCCAACAGTTCTTCTTCGGCATAAATATGTTTTAAATGTAATCCTATGTTATCTGTGGATGTTCCAAATAAGTCAGCCATTTGCCTCTGAGTTAACCAAATAGTTTCTAGCTCAAGGCGTACCTCAATTTGTAAGCTGCCGTCTTCAGCTTGATAGATAAGCGCCTCTTGTTGATTAGTACTGCTACTATTGGAGCTCATGAGTTCACGTCCTTTAAATATCTTCAAAATGATAGGTGCCATAGATTTGAATGTGCTTAAACATCAATGGAGATATTTTCTGTAAATGCTCACTTTGAATGTCGGACCCTTCAGCTCTAAGTGAATCCACGATTTTTTGTATGTGATGGGTATTCCAGACAAGTACTGCATTAGATACCAGACTCAGGCAGCTGGCTTTATTCATAATTTCTTCATAATCACTGGTCTTAAAAGCACCTCGGTTGAGGAAAAATAATTTTTTTGCCAATTGATGCCGTGATTCACCATGATTAAGATGCAAATGAACTGTATGGCGTAGCTCTTGATCCGCAATGTAGCGCAGAATATAGATGCTTTTGATAATGCGGCCAAAGGCTCTTATCGCTTTGGATACATTATCAATTCTATTCGCCAATTTTTGGATAATCACATGCGCTGGTGCCAGCCCATTTTTTAATGACGCGACAATGCGAACAATTTGATCCCAGTTTGCACGAATCAGTTCAATGTCTATTGTGCCGCTGAATACCTCATCCAAATCACCATAACTCATCATCTTATCGATTTTATAAATATTTTGTTCGGCTAAATCTTTGAGCCTTGGATGGAATGGAAAACCAAGTAAATAAAGCATCGCAAAGAGATGCTCAGTAAATCCATGCGTATCGGTACTGTGAAACTCAGGATTTAACAGAGTATCATTTTCTAATAAACCGGTGAGGACAAAAGGGGCTTCTCGCTCACCAGTTGAAATGACTTGCGTACCAAAAACCCCGCCTCGTGACACATGGGTATAAATCGAAATGGCTTTCTCATAGTAACCATAATATCGAGGATAATAAGAGGAGAGATAAAATTTTCTCTCCATGGGGTATCTCTGTGCATCCGATGTGGAATATAGGCCATCGGTCATTTCCTCAGCAATTGGGTAGGTTAAAAAATGATTGACCAAACGTCGATTGGTTTCTTTAATGGTTTCTGGACGTAGATACACATGAGAGGCATGAGTTAATGTATCAATACTGATCCCAACGGCACTAGAGCCCATTCCAAATAAGCCAATGTTGGTTGCATGAGCAAGAATAGCAGCAAGCAAAGGCTTTAAGGGGAATTTAGCCGTTTTTTCTGGTTCATAAAATGGTGTAAATCCCTCAAGGCAGCCCGATAAACGAGAAGCTTCTGCAAGAAGTTTTTCGATTCTAACCTTAGGCATACGTGATTGGATTAGCTTACGTAACTGAACCACCTCAGGAGGGATAACCAGCGCATCATCCTTGGTAAAATGAAACTTACCGTCTTTAATGGTGACAAAATCATTAGTGGGTAGCGTATTGCATGCATGGGTCGCCACTTGATGGTATTCACCAGACAACACCTCCATCATGGTGTCAAACTCATTGGGGAGTTTAAGTTTTAAGTACTGCTGCTCCCGTTCTTGTTCCCAAGGCAATTCACCATAAACGGTATCCCAGAAATAGCGGTTGTTACGGCTTTTGGAAAGATAGAGGTCTCCTGCACTGATTTCTTTCTTAAGTGCATAGTATAAACCCATTTCCCAATGATGCGCTCGGACTTGTCCATTCTCATCAGTGATAACGTCCTTCCACATTTTAGGTAGAAAGTCTGTTGGCACATCTTCTGGGAGTTTTTTAATGTCTCCGGCATGGAGCTTTCGAAGCAGCTCTATGGATTTCAATAACGAGGCAAGCCCTGTACTGGCGCTCAGTTTGAGCGTTAGAAATCGTTTGGAAAATTGCCTGATGTAGGAAAAACGATTCACGATATGGTCGGTCACACCGGATGACTCCAGTTTGTCGATGGCCTCACAAGCACTGGCTGTTTCAAGCAGTGTCGCCTCATTAAACTGAGTCACAAATTGCCCCAGGGTGAGCTCTTTAACCGCTGCCTGAGAAAAAGCCGACTTGATAAAATCGCTAGCCGGTTTAAATTTCCCCTTATTCTTTCTGGATACTTTCTCACGTTCTGCAGATATTTCATTTTTAGCGCGCCGATTGGTATCCAGTAAGATGCGCTTGAATAAAAAAACGATATAATCAAGAATTGTTTTGGCTGTTTCATGCAAGAAGCAAATGATAATAGCCTCCTGTTTTACTTTAGAGGCCATATCACGCAACTGAACCGCATCATAGTAGCGACCTTTTTGAGCAAGCTCCCTAATGACATCAGGATGTATGGCTGACAGGTTACAGTCCAAGATACCTAATTGTTCAATTTCTTCAAAATAATCCAGGTACTTATTCATCACCTCGCTATTGGCGTTTTGTGGTGATGTTCTCAGCTCAGCTAATTGTGCATACGCTTCTTTATGCTCCGGTGTGATTAAATGATGAAGATTAGCGCGCAGCGATGGTGCCAAAGTTTCTGCAATACTGCAATGAAATCCCTCAATCGCCTGATTGACTTTCTGACTCACTACGCGACCTAAAGTAATAAGGGAGGGCAAAACAATACGGCAACTTTTTAAGTAAGTCATTGCCATTTCAATCAACTGCTTTTTATCCAGTATTTCTTTGCGTAATTGGGAAACTAGCCATTCCTCTAACTGAAGAGCCTCCTTATTGCTGAATGCAGTGTAGCCTAAATAGGTACGAATTTTTTCACGTTGGGTATAGCTATGATGATCTTGAGTAAACACCGGTGCTGATGAAAAGGTCTGACCAAGCTGCCTGGCAAGGTAACTCAATGCAGCATATGGAATCACATCATCCTTGCTAACAAAGCGTCCATACGCCCTTAAGTAACACATTTGTGTAGCAAATTTTATATTCTGATTTGAGTTGTTCTTGATAAACTGAAGATCGGTGTCTGTGAGCGTCCAATCAATAGCCAGTTGGTCTTCTGTAATTTCAATTTCAGTATGCATCACTGCTCACTCCTGAACGCTCCATGTGCTCTGCCAGCTTTTCTTTTGATGCCTTGGTATAAATAGCGGTGGTATCAATGGATTCATGCCCCATGAGCATCGCTAATTCAACAAGACAGCCAGGATTGGCTTGCAAAAACTGAGTAGCAAACGTATGGCGCAATGTATGTGCTGTAACATTAATACGTGTAATATTGGCTCGTTTAGCTAAGCCACTAATCAATGATTGCAACGCCCTTATTGTTCCTTGCTCGCCTCGCTTGGTTGTAAATAATACGTCATCTGGCTCAGAGGAATTACGAAGTTCCAAATAATTGGTGAGGGCTCGTCTTGCAATCGAGTTCAAGGGGATCTCCCTGTGTTTCCTGCCTTTTCCATCCACTACGTTGACGCAGCCTGAGCGCTCTCTCATTACCACATCTTTCACTAATAAATTATTTAATTCCCCAACTCTTAAGCCTGATTGTAAAAGCAGCTGCACTATGGCATAGTTTCTAACTGCTAGACCATGTGTAGAAAGACCTGCGGCTCGTAGTAGCGCATGAATTTCATCTTTGTTTAATGCGTTTGGTTTGGTAGTAGTTGCTCGTTTTACAAAGTGAAGTGCTGATGCGGGGTTATCAGGCATGAGTCTGGTTTGTGAAGCCCACGCATAAAATCGCTTTAAAACTTGGATATGGTGATTAATCGTTGCCGGTTTGCGTCTTTGTATCTTGGAAACATATTCCCGGTAGGCACGAAGATCGTTTGCGGTGATTTCTAACAAACTCACCTCTTGTTGGTAAAAATCTAAAGCCCAAGTAGTAAATACGTTTATTCCTTGAAGATAGCTGGTAATTGAGGACTCGGACAAGTCCTGTTTTTCAAGCATCTCTTTAAATGAACTCAGCAAGCCATCATGATTCATATGCATGTATTATGTGAATAATCAACCCTAGAGTTAGCATAGCTGTTTGTTTCGCATAATACAAGAAAAAGGTGCTGGTTTATTCATATATGTCTACTTATGCGAATAATTTCTAGGGTTAAAATAGACGTTTTTGGGTGGAAATCTGATTTTTTGGGTTAGATAAAAGACCTGTTAATTCATTGGGTTAGAGCAAGACAGCATAAAATGGTAAATTGCTTACCTAAACCCCAAATACAAACTTGAACTCAATGAGGAAAAGACGAGCATGGTCAATTTCTCGAAGATCAATCGTCATCGG
>CAJCIZ010000213.1 GCA_903970525.1 Myxococcales bacterium
CTTTAAATGCATCCATTAAATCTTTGGCTCTTGCTTCAGGATGCGCAGATAAAAATTCAGGCGTGGCACGTGTATGCGGCATTTCAATAACTTTTAAACCAAAAACATCCTTTAGCCTACGTTTTCCATCTTCAAATCTTGCTGGGACAACATTTGGGCCTCCCCATGAAGAACTTACAATCGCTACTGTATCACCAGGTATTAAGTGAGGCGGTTTTACGATTTTTCTATGCATAGATAAACTCCCTTCTGTATTAGACACAGGAATTAATTAAAAGCATTGCATTGAGGGGGTAATATAAGGTAACAATAATTTTAATAAAATGCAACTCATTTTCATTAGATAATTTATATTTTCTTAGAAGATAGAACGGTAATATTGCAATTTTTCTTGTTTGCTTCAATTCTTATTTTTCTTCCAATAGGAAGGGATAGTAGTGGATCCACGTGTGAAAAACTCGCATTACAAATGATGGGAAAATTACTTGATTGTATTACTCGTTCTATAATTGACGAAATCAATTCTTTTTGAGATAAAAGTGAGCGCAGTGGAAATTGTCCAATAATAAGACCGCTTATTTTATTAAATACACCAGCAAGTTGTAATTGTGTCATATGTCTGTCAAATTTCCCGGTCGGTTCATCCATACTTGATTCGACTAACAGTATAGTGCCTTCTAAATTAGGCAAATATTCTGTGCCTAAAAGCGAAATAAATGAATCTAAATTTCCACCAACAAGACGACTTGTTGCAATACCATCGTTCAACGATATCCACTCAGGATGTGGATAAAAGTCTCTCGGCCCTAAGTCATTTTTTAGAAACCATAAATCACAAGCTGCTTGCTTAGGTGTACCATAAACAACTGTTTCATCATTAATTAGATTTTTGAAGCTTTCTAAAACTTCATGCTGTAAATTAGGATTACAAAAAGAGGCGAATGATGGTCCATGAATTGATGGAATACCCGTTTTAGAAAAAATTGCATTTAACAAAATAATTGTATCACTGTACCCAACAAATATTTTTTTCTTCTCTTTAATCAAATTGTAATCTATTTTATCTATAAGTTGATTGGAATTATATCCGCCAAAAGCAGGCATCATTATTTCAACTTCAGGATGGTGTAACCCATAGTTTATATCTTCTATTCGTTCGCTTATACTTCCAGCTGTATAGTGACTTCTTTTATAAGCATTTTTCCCTATTATTACATCGAAACCAATTTTTTTTAAATTGTTAATACCAATTTCAATGCCTTTGGCACTTATATCGGCCATTGTGTTGCTCGGCGCAAAAACATAGATGCCGTGTTTGGTGGATTTCATTAAAAATTCCCTAGTTTTAATAAGTTATTATTACAAAGATGAACTACACTTCCATTATTTTTTATTTAGTAGAAATTGTTTAGAAAGCAATAAAAAAGCGGTTGCTAATAATAAAGTACTGCTTATAAGCAGTACTTTAGGTAAGGAGCTATAAGTTACTATTTGAAATTTGATAAGAAAAGCTCCCCATAGTCCAGCACCGAGTACAAGCATAGCAGACATCAATGAGCCTGCTGTGCCTGTCATTGTTGGATAATAACTTGTACATAAGGAAATACATGATGGGAATATTATTCCTGTACCTACCATATAAAAACTCATGGTTATACTAAAAAGAAGTATACTATACCCCGAGTAATAAAATACTAGACATAAAAGTATTACTGACATAAAAGTAATTATACTAGCTACGAAAACAGCAATTTCTTTTTCAAGAAATTTATCCAAAAATGAGGAAAGTATACTCCCTAGAGCCAGCGAGAGAGCAGGAAAAGTCATTAACCAGCCATTCTCGATAGGAGATATTTTAAAATGAACCTGCAATATAATTGGCATCCAAACTACAAATAGAATCTCGCCTAGCAGGGTTAATATTAAACAAAGTAAGCTCAATACATAACTTTTATTTGAAAGTATGTGCAGATAGGTCTTTATTAATTTCATAGGAGAGAGAGTTAATCTTCTGATAGAAGAATTGGTTTCTGGTAAAAAAAATATGAGGATCAATAAAAATATTAAAGCATAAATTAGTAAGAATATGAAACTGGCTTTCCAGCCAAATGAAACTTGTAAATATCCTCCTAAAACAGGCGCTATTAATGGTGCTATAGACATTGCAATACCAATGCATGAAAAAGCTTGTGTAATTTTTTTTCCACTAAAGATATCATGTGGAATTGCGGTAGCAATAGTTCCTGCGCCTCCTATACCTGCACCTTGTAATATTCTACCTAAAAGTAAAATATTAACATTATGTGAACTTAAGCATAATACAGTACCTAAGAGATATATACATAAACTGATCAAAATTACAGGCCGTCTTCCATAATAATCTGATAACGGTCCATAAAATAACTGTGAAACGCCATAGCCTATAAAATAAAGTGTGATAGTTAGCTGTATTGAATTTTCTGTTGTAGAAAAATACGTAATTAAAGAAGGTATTGAGGGTAAATAAATATCATTAGTAAATTGTCCCACAGAAAGAAGTATTACTATAACTGTAAAAACAAAATATTTTTGAGCAGTGCTTAGTGGTTCTTTCTGTGAATACCCATCATTTATGATCTTTTTCATTTTCAAAATAACTCGCAAGGATTCTTAAGTTAAAAACTCCTTATAAAAAGCATATTTGCTTTTTATTATCCTAAACAACCATCCGTTAAGACTTTGCTTGATTTGAGTAAATCAATGCAAGTTTTCATTATTTCATCTTGTCTACAAAAGATTTTTTCTTGAGACTTTCGTATTTCAATCTCTATTATACCTTTTTCTAAACCTGATGGACCTACAATAATTTTTAAAGGGATACCGATAAGATTAGCGTCTTTAAATTTCACACCTGCTGTGCAATCTCTATCATCAAATAAAACTTGAAAATTATTTTTTTGCAATTCTTCATGAATCTTTCCTGCTGCTTCATAAATTTTAGGAGAATTTTGAATTGGTATAACAATAATTTGATATGGCGCAATCGCGTTGGGCCAATTAATACCGTATTCATCATGATGTTGCTCAATTAGCGTTGGAATTAAGCGGCTAATGCCAATACCATAGCACCCCATATATGGACATTCTTGTTTGCCCATTTCGTCACTAAATGTAACGTGCATTTTTTTCGAATATGTTTGACCTAGTTGGAAAATATGACCAATCTCAATGCCTTTATGCACATGCTCATTATCAGCAATGCCTTCTTCAAATTTAACTGCCTTCCCATTATTATCTATAAAAAATTTATCTTCTCCACTATCAGAATAGGCAAGAAACTCTTCGGAGCCACTCCCACCAATTTCACCCGGATTTGCTTCCACTGAAACAAATCGAAGCCCCATTCTCGAAAATATATTTTTATAAGCTATTCGAAACTTATTATAAGATTCAATCATACCTTGCTCATCTTTATCAAAGCTATAAGCGTCCTTCATCACAAATTCTCTGCAACGAATTAAGCCATGGCGAGGTCTTTTTTCATCACGATATTTGCGACCCACTTGATACAGCGTGAAGGGTAGCTGCTTATATGAGTCTAAGAGGTCTCTTACGCATTGACTGACAACTTCTTCGTGTGTAGGACCAAAACACATCTCCCGACCTTCACGATTTTTAAAACGCAACATTTCATCACCATAGGTGTCGTATCGACCAGATTCTTTCCATAACTCCAGAGGCTGAACGACTGGGAAGCTAACTTCTAACGCTCCAATATGCTCCATTTCTTCTCGAACCATGCATTCAATATTTTTTAGAATTTTTAACCCTAGTGGTAGAAAATCATACAAACCAGAACCTAATTGGTGAACTAATCCAGCTTTGAGAGACAAAGCATGACTAATAGACTCAATCTCAGCACCAACATTTTTTCGAGTAACAATTAATGATCGTGAATAATACATTTGAAAACCTTGCTTAAATTATAAATTGTGCCAATATACTATATTAGATTACCTAATGAATATAGAGGATTATAGAAATTTAAGCACCAATTTTTATCCTCTGAACGTGCTACTCGTGCTTTCTTGTTTATAGGTGTTTTTGGAGCAGTTAGCTACAATTAATAATCCATTATTTTTTAGCCATACTTGAGCGAGTCCCGCCATCGAGTGGCAGATATAGAGAACCTGACACACAAAATCAGCTTACGAATAGCGCGTTATCTAGAACGCTCAAGTCTGATTGAGCGTGATGCGGAGA
>CAJCIZ010000214.1 GCA_903970525.1 Myxococcales bacterium
TTATGCAGACTCAATCTCTGTTTCGTTGACTTCCCGATTAGTTATTAATGTTGCTCATATATTTATAATAGTGAGCGTGCTGACCTTGGGGACACATTGGTTGCCGCGTCGGCATTTTTCACTCTTTGTCGGTCTCTTAACTTGTGTATTAATTGTAACGCCTATTGTTGTATTTCCTTACTTATACGAAATATTTATTCGAGAAACATTGCAGGGAGTCTCATGGGCTTTCAGATTGAGTGGTATTTTATTGATTCTTGGGCTCTTAGTGACACGTCATTTTGCAGACAATACCCGTCATAAGCACACACTAGAAGGTCTTGTTGCACCATTAACCCATCATAAAATTTGGCTGCTTGGTTTTGTGGCGATGTTAGGTTGGATAAGTAATACAGCTGCGTTATCATTCGGTACGTTTTATATGATTAAGCGTTTTCATATTGATCCAGCTAACGCAATCGATATGATTGGTACAGCTTCTATCTATTTTGGATTGGGCGCAATTTTTATGGGTTTGTTGTCAGACTGCCTTGACGGAAGACGTTATTTACTTTCCATCTGTTATATTTTAGCTGCAGCGTGTTTCAGCCTATTAATATTTATTCCCGCTCTTTCTCAATTGCAGTCATCAGGACTGTTATTAGCAACCGTTTTCTTCACGAGTAGCATTATTATTTGTTATCGAAAAGCCAATGATTATTGCACCCTCGGCAACAGTGGGATTACGATGGGTTTTATTCTGAGTGTTAGCATTATAGGTAGCATTTTATTTTCACATCAAATGAGTCTATTATTGTATGGTTATGCCAATGCGGGTTCATCAACAAATATTTTAAGCTGGCAATTGGTACTTGTGATTGTTCCTGTATTATTATTACTAGGCTCTAGCATCGCAGCCTTTTTAATTCAACCGCCACCCTTAAAACCTATAGTCATCCTGCCTATTGTCTTAACCAAAAAGCCAAAAATGAAAGAAACTCTTTGATGTTAATTATCTAATCTCATGATTTTTAATGAATTAACCAAGACATGCGGAGATTAGCGATCATATACTCCGCAAACAAGTGTAGCAAATCAGCCCGAAAGAGTTGAATATGAGGAATCAAACTGTTCTTCTTGCTGTAAAAATTGTAAAATAATGTAAACCAATCTCGTGTTGAAAGTGAGAAAATATGCCTAAGAATTTTAATGAATTAATGAAGAAACCTTCTGATGATAAACGTGAACTTCTTAATTATATGGTTAATGAAATCGAAGTAGATGACACTAACACGATAATGACGGTTAAGTTGCTTAATCAAAAATCATCTAACTCAAGCTCGTCCATCTCCATCAACATCTACAAGTTCTACGCCAGAACAAACACGACCTCATCTATGAAGAAGGGGTCAAGTGCTGGGGAATCCCCCCAACTTTAATTAGCATGCGACTTTATCCTCTTGCTTAGTCAACCGTAGAGCCATCTTGCTTAGATTAAAATCCTGTATATTAAATTTGAATTCAGATCGCTGTAGTAGTTGCCATCCAATTATTACATTTGATAACACGCTCTTTCTTTTCTCTGTGTTGGACTGAAATGAGTAAGATTCCCTAGGGTTTGACACCTAATCCAAACTAGCAATTTTGTCCAACTGCTGCCGCATTTTTTCTAACGTCGTTTTCAGCTCAGCCAACTTCCCACGTTCTTTATCCACAACATCAGCCGGTGCCTTATCAACAAAGCTTGGGTTTTGCAGCTTAGACTCAGCGCGTTCTGTCTCTTTCGCAAGTTTAGCAATTTCGCGATTCAAGCGTGCGGATTCTTCTTTTTTATCAATCAAGCCAGCCATAGGGATTAATATTTCTAAATCACCCACTAACGCTGTCGCCGATTCAGGCGGTGTGTCAGAGGCAGACAGCCACTGCACAGACTGAAATTTTGCGAGTGTCATAATTAAATGTTGGTTGTTCGCAAAACAAGTTTGATCAGCCTGCGTACTATTATTGAATAAAACTGGCAAAGGTTTGCCAGGCGCAATATTCATTTCACTACGAATCGTACGCACAGCAATAACAATATTCTTAACCCATTCTAATTCAGCATCAATTTCAGCATGTTGTAATTTTTTATCAGCAACAGGATAACTTTGTAACATGATAGTATCGGCCTGAATACCAGCTAAAGGCGCAACACGTTGCCAAATTTCTTCTGTAATAAAAGGCATGACAGGATGCATCAAGCGCAACAAAGTCTCTAATACCTGAACTAAAGTATGTCGTGTCCCACGCAATTCATCTGCTGTGCTCGTGGTGGAAGTTAAAATCGGTTTAGATAATTCTAAATACCAATCACAAAATTCATTCCACGTGAAATCATAGATAGCATGTGCAACTAAATCAAATCGATAGGTTGCTAACGCATCGTGCACAGTTTGAATGGTGTTTTGTAGGCGTGACAATATCCATTTGTCTGGCAGAGATAATTGTAACGTTTTATTGGTGATGCCCGTGTCTTGCTCTTCTGTATTCATCATGACATAGCGCGCCGCATTCCATAATTTATTGCAGAAATTACGATAGCCTTCTAATCGACCTAAATCAAAACGAATTTCGCGTCCATAAGAAGCAAGAGCGCAATAAGTAAAACGTAATGCATCTGTGCCATACGAGGCAATCCCTTCGGGATATTGCTTGCGTGTCGCTTTTTCAATTTTTTGCGCCATAGCTGGTTGCATCAAACCATAGGTGCGCTTATTGATTAATTCTTCTAATTCAATTCCATCAATTAAATCTAGCGGGTCTAACACATTGCCTTTTGATTTCGACATCTTGTGGCCTTCCGCATCGCGGATTAAGCCATGAATGTACACTTCTTTGAAGGGCGCTTGTCCTGTAAATTTCAAGCCCATCATAATCATGCGCGCAACCCAGAAGAAAATGATGTCGAAACCCGTGACTAACACATTCGTCGGATAAAATGTTTTTAAGTCAGGTGTTTCATCAGGCCAACCTAAGGTCGAGAAAGGCCACAACGCAGAAGATACCCAAGTATCTAACACGTCGTCATCTTGTCGCAGCGGCAGCGTCGCAGACAATTTATGTCGCGCGCGTACATCCGCTTCATCTTGTCCCACATAAATATTGCCATTCTCATCATGCCAAGCAGGAATGCGATGTCCCCACCACAGTTGTCGGCTGATGCACCAATCTTCAATATTATTCATCCATTGATAAAAAGTTTTATCCCAATTTTCTGGGACGAATTTCACATCACCATTTTGTACGGCGCGGATCGCAGGTTCAGCCAATGGTTTCATACTCATATACCATTGCTCTGTCATATACGGTTCAACCACAGCACCTGATCTATCGCCACGAGGAATTTTTAACGTATGCTTTTCTGTTTTTTCAATTAAACCTAGTACTTCTAAGTCTTTTAAAATTTGTTCGCGCGCGACGAATCTATCCATACCTTGATAGTTTTTAGGGGCGTTTTCATTTAAGTGCGCATCGGGCGTAAAAATATTAATAGGTGTCAAGTCGTGACGTTGTCCTATCGCATAGTCATTGAAATCATGCGCCGGTGTGATTTTAACGCAGCCACTGCCGAAATCTTTTTCAACATAATCATCAGCAATAATGGGAATCGTGCGTCCTGTTAACGGTAGTTGCACTTGTTTGCCAATTAAATCTTTATAGCGCTCATCTTCAGGATGGACGGCAACAGCCACGTCACCTAATAACGTTTCAGGACGTGTGGTAGCAGCGGTGACATGTTTGTTTTCGCCGACTAAAGGATAACGAATATGCCAAAGCTTGCCTTCTTCTTCGGTGCTAATCACTTCCAAATCAGAAATCGCTGTGAGTAATTTAGGATCCCAATTCACTAAGCGTTTGCCGCGATAAATTAATCCATCATCATAGAGACGAATAAAAGCTTCACGCACGGCGCGCGAT
The DNA here is from genome assembly GCA_903970525.1 of Myxococcales bacterium. Lineage (GTDB taxonomy): Bacteria > Pseudomonadota > Gammaproteobacteria > DSM-16500 > DSM-16500 > UBA5158. The sequence continues at coordinate 3,937 of CAJCIZ010000214.1, forward strand.
AACGTGTCATCCATAGTGAAGCGTTCGCGCTGCCAATCCATAGAAGAGCCTAAACGGCGAAATTGACGTGTAATCGTTCCGCCGGATTCATTTTTCCATTGCCACACTTTTTCAATAAATTTTTCGCGACCTAAATCATGGCGTGATTTGCCTTCAAGCATGAGTTGTCTTTCAACAACCATCTGTGTTGCAATACCCGCATGGTCTGTGCCGGGTTGCCACAAAGTGTTATCACCTTGCATGCGATGATAGCGCACCAGAATATCCATGAGGGTAGAACCAAATCCATGGCCCATATGCAAACTGCCCGTGACATTGGGCGGTGGAATCATGATGCAATAAGGTGTGTTATTGCCGCGTGGTGCAAAATAATTTTTTGTTTCCCACGTTTGATACCATTGTTGTTCAATGGCGGAAGGGTTATATATTTTGTCCATAGTATTTTCTATTCTACCGTTTGTAATTTATGTGTGTTGATGTCTAAGCCCTGAGCGCGATACTGTCGATAATGCTCGCGCGCGGCAGACTGTTGTTCGCTCTCATTGGAAGCTAATTCAAGAACGCGTGTAAATTTGGTATAAAACTCTGGGATATTTTTGCTTAAATTAATCAAAATATCACGATGATTTTCTGGTGTGATATCGAAACCGATTTGGATGGGCGGTGCAGGATCAGGTCCGTCACCGTAAAGATTATGCGGCAAAAAACTTTCGTCGCGATAGGTCCAGAGTAATTCATCTAAATAATGGGCCTCTGCTTGTGAATCAGTGTGCACATAAATGCGATGACGATTTTTATAGGCTTTTTCAATCAAGCGACAAGCCAAGCGCAAACGCGCTGACTTGTCTTGATCTTCAATAATGTAAAAATCAATTCTAGGCATAGGAATTACTTATCATTTATTGCAACGATTGATTAAGTATTGCGTCAGCATAGGGACAGGTCGTCCAGTCGCAGAACGTCCTTCACCACCGCCCATATACGCTG
>CAJCIZ010000215.1 GCA_903970525.1 Myxococcales bacterium
TTTTATCAATTTTATAAATATTTTGTTCCGCTAAATCTTTAAGCCTTGGATGGAATGAGATGCCAAGCAAATAAAGCAAGGCGAAAAGATGTTCCGTAGAACCATGCGTGTCAGTACTATGGAACTCAGGATTAAGCAGAGTATCGTTTTCCAGAAGTCCGGTTAAAACATAGGAAGCTTCTCTTTCACTGGTTGAAATAACATGTGTCCCAAAAACAGCTCCTCGTGTTGCATGGGTATAAATTGAAATGGCCTTCTCATAATAGCCATAATAACGCGGGTAAAAAGAAGAGAGAAAAAATTTCCTTTCAATGGGGTAGCGTTGTGCATCCGATGTTGAATAACGGCCATCCGTCATTTCCGCAGCGATTGGATAGGTTAAATAATGGTTCACTAGGCGACGGTTGACCTCTTTGATGGTTTCTGGACGAAGATAGGCATGAGAAGCATGGATTAATGCTCCAATGCTAATACCCACAGCGCTAGAGCCCATGCCAAACAAACCAATATTGGTCGCATGGGCAAGAATGGCGGCCAGCAAGGGTTTTAATGGGAATTTCTCAGGTTTCTCCGACTCATAAAATGGGGTAAACCCATCAATGCATGCTGATAGGCGAGATGCCTCTGCCAAAAGCTTTTCAATTCGAACAGAAGGCATGCGTGATTGGATAAGTTTGCGTAGGCTCACTACCTCAGGAGGGATGGAAAGAGCATCATCACGAGTAAAATGAAATTTACCCTCTTTAATGGCAACAAAATCATTCTTGGGCAAAGTATTTTGAGCATAGGTTGCTACTTGATGATATTCGCCAGAAAGGCTCTCCATCATGGTATCAAATTCATTAGGCAACTTGAGTTTTAAATATTGTTGTTTCCTTTCCTGCTCCCAGGGAAGCGCTCCATAAACCGTATCCCAAAAATAGCGGTTATTACGGCTTTTAGACAGATAGATGTCCCCAGCACTGATTCCTTTCTTAAGTGCAAAGTAAAATCCCATTTCCCAATGATGAGCCTGGATTTGCCCATTTCCATCATAAACAACATCACGCCACATTTTTGGAAGAAAATCTGTAGGCGCATCGTCCGGGAGCTTTTTAATCTCACCCACATGGAGTCTTCGAAGGAGATCCATGGCGTTTAGCAATGAAGCAAGTCCTGCGCTGCCACTTAATTGAAGCGTTAGAAATCGTTTCGAAAATTTTCTGATAAAGGAAAAGCGTTTGGTGATCTGATCAGTAATCCCTGAAGATTCAATGTAATCAAGTGCTTCACAGGCACTGGCTGTTTCAAGCAGTGCCGCCTCATTAAACTGGGTGACAAACTGCACCAAAGTTAGATCTTGGACAGTTGCCTGAGAAAAGGCCGACTTAATGAAATCACTGGCTGGTTTAAATTTTCCTTTATTTTTCCTGGCTATTTTCTCTCGTTCTGCAGATACCTCATTTTTTGACCGTCGATTGATATCCAGTAAGATGCGTTTGTATAAAAAAACCAGGTAATCTAGAATTGTTTTGGCTGTTTCGTACAGGAAACAAATGATAATCGCCTCTTGTTTTACCTTGGGAGTTATCCCTCGAAGGCGGTGTGCATCATAATAATTGCCTTTTTGGGCAAGGGATGTAATAACCTCGGGATGTATCGCTGAAAAATTGCAGTCCAGGATACCCAACTGCTCAATTTCCTCAACATAATCAAGGTAAGTATTCATCACATCGCCATTAGCACTTTGCGGCGATGTTTTTAGGTCGGATAATTGCGCGTAGGCTTCTTTTTTCTCTGGCGTAATTAAATGATGGAGCTTAGCGCGCCGCGATGGGGCTAAAGTCTCTGCGATACTACCGTAAAATCCTTCGATGGCTTGATTGACTTTTTGGGTTACCACACGTCCTAAGGTAATGGGAGATGGTAAAACAATGCGGCGACTCTTTAAATGATTGGTAGCCATCTCGATGAGGTATTTTTTATCCAATATTTCTTTGCGCAATTGAGAAACTAACCATTCCTCCAATTTGAGCAATTCATTCTCATTAAACTCGCTATATCCGAGATAACAGCGTATTTTTTCTCGCTGAATATAACTATGCGGTGTATTTGAAAATACAGGCATCGTTGAAATGGGCTCGCCCAGTTGTTTTGCAAGGTAACTTATCGCCGTAAAAGATAAAACATCTTCTTTGCTAATAAAGCGCCCGTGAGCCCTTAGGTAACAAAGGAGAGCAGCAAATTTAATAACATGCTTTGAGTTGTCTTTAATAAATTGGATATCATCTTCAGTTAATGTCCAATCAATGGCAAGTTGATCTTCTGTAATCTCTATTTCAGTATGCATCAATGCTTACTCCCGAACGTTCCATGTGCTCTGCCAGTTTTTCTTTTGATGCCTTGGTATAAATGGCGGTGGTATTAACGGATTCATGTCCCATGAGCATGGCTAACTCAACAAGGCATCCAGGATTGGCCTGTAAAAACTGGGTAGCGAAAGTATGGCGCAATGTATGTGCTGTGACATGAATGCGTGTAATATTGGCTCGCTTGGCCAAGCTGCTAATCAATGATTGCAATGCCCTGATTGTTCCCTGTTCACCGCGCTTGGTAGTAAACAATATGTTGTCTGGTTCAAGAGGTTCTCGGGTCTCTAAATAGCTTGCAATAGCTCGTCTTGCAATCGAGTTCAAAGGGATTTCTCTATGTTTCCTTCCTTTTCCATCCACTACGTTAACGCACCCTGAACGCTCTCTTATTATTATATCTTTCACTAATAAATTATTTAATTCACCAACTCTTAATCCCGATTGTAAAAGCAGCTGTACTATGGCATAGTTTCTTGTAGCCAGACCATGAGTAGAAAGACCTGCAGCTCGTAGCAAAGCATGAATTTCATCTTTGTTTAATGCATTGGGTTTGGTGATCGTTGCACGTTTTACAAAATGGAGCGCTGAAGCGGGGTTATCAGGTATGAGTTTGGTTTTCTCAGCCCAGGCATAAAAGCGTTTTAAAACCTGGATATGGTGATTAATTGTTGCGGGTTTGCGTCTTTGTATCTTGGAAACATATTCCCGGTAGGCGCGAAGATCATTTGTAGTGATTTCCAATAGACTCACCTCTTGTTGGTAAAAATCTAAAGCCCAGGTAGTAAAGACGTTTATTCCTTGAAGATAACTGGTAATTGAAGACTCAGACAAGTCCTGTTGTTCTAACATGGCTTTAAATGTATTCAATAAGTCTTCATGTTTCATGTGTATATGTTATGTGAATAATCAACCCTTGAGTTAGCATAGCTATTTGTTTCACATAATACAATAAATAAGTGGTGTTTTATTCACATATGATCCGTTATGTGAATAATTTTTGAGCTAAAAATAGGCCGTTTTAGGCTAAAATCTAATTTCTTATGCTTTGGAAAAGACTCGTAAATTCATAGAGTTAAAGACATACCGGCTAAAATGGTAATTTGCTCGATCAAACCCCATCTTGCAAAAAATATTCGTTGGAGTACCAATATGGCAATTATTCATAAAGTAAAATCATTCGAAGCAAGGAAATTTTACTTGCAAATGGCCATTAATAGTATGTGTAGTCGCGATATCATTGAACTACAAATTAAATCACAAGCCTATGAACGTGAATGTATCCATGACAAAAAACACAATTTTGAATTAACATTACCACCACCATTAGCAGCAAGGGCTGATAATATTCTTAAAGCCAGTTATTTTATGGAGGTTACACAGCCTTTCGCAGGATCAAAAGCGCTTTTAGAAAAACAAATTGAAAGCGAAATGGTTAGTCGAATTAAAGAAGTTATTATGATGTTAGGCAAAGGGTTCGCATTTATAGGAAACCAATACCGTATCGTAGCAAAAGATAACGAATATTATATTGATCTCTTATTTTTCAATAGGATACTTCATTCACTTTTTTGCGTGGAGTTGAAAGGCGGAAAATTCAAGGCGGAATACGCGGGCAAAATGAATTTATATCTAGGGCTATTAGATGACTATGTTAAACAGCCTGATGAAAATCCATCAATTGGATTGATACTTTGCACAAATCGTAATTCTATTGAAGTAGATTATGCTTTACGTGATCTTCATAAGCCGGTTGGCATTGCCGAAATTCAATTATCAAAAATATTACCTAAAGATTTCATTGGTAAACTTCCAGATCCACAAGAGTTGCAGGATGAAATATTACATACGCTGGAAGATTTAGATAGTTTAGAAAAAAACAATGATGATCAATGATGTCAAAAACACCATTTCCTATACCACAACCATTGATCGACACTTATGAGCATCTTAAAGAAAAAAACTGGCAAACATTTGTACCTCCCTCTTTTGCGCCCTATGATCTGAGTTGTGTATTGGATTACCTAAAACAATATGATAATAACAAGGCTACATTTGAGGCGTATCGCAGAGAAATTGAACGATTAATCCAATGGGCTTGGTTGATTGAGAAAAAATCATTACTGGATTTGAAACGGCAAGATATTGAAAATTACATGCAATTTTGTCTCAACCCACCAAAATCATGGATTGGATTTAAAAAAGTATCACGATTCATTACACGTAACGGTGAGCGCATCCCCAACCTTGAGTGGCGCCCATTTGTAGCCACTGTAAGTAAAATTGATCATAAAAATGGACTGAAGCCCAATAAACAAGACTATCAATTATCACAAAAAGCAATTCGTGAGATTTTTACGGTGCTGAGCAGTTTTTATAACTACTTGGCCTTAGAGGAAAAAGTATCCATTAACCCCATTACTTTGATTAAACAAAAAAGCAAGTATATACAAAAAAATCAACATCAAGCTCAAGTGATGCGCTTGAGTGAAAAGCAATGGCAAACTTGTCTTGATACAGTTAAAGACATGGCAACAAATGCGCCTGATAAGCATGAAAGGACCCTATTTATTATTTCCGCACTCTATTTGTTGTACTTGCGTATCTCCGAGCTGTGTGCAAACGATCGTTGGACGCCTGAAATGCGTCATTTTTATCAAGATAGCCAAGGGTTCTGGTGGTTTAAGACGGTAGGGAAAGGTAACAAAATGCGGGATATCGCTGTACCTGATGATATGCTTGCAGCACTCAAGCGATATCGTGTTAGTATGCAGTCAACCCCCCTCCCCTCAATGAATGATCAAAGCCCATTATTGCCCAAAGATAAAGGCAAAGGTGCAATGACTAGCTCAAGACACATTCGTCGTTTGGTTCAAGAGTGCTTTGATAATACCATACACAATTTAAGGAATATGGGGTTTTTAACGGAGGCTGATAGTTTTGAATCAGCAACGGTTCATTGGTTGCGCCATACGGGTATTTCGGATGATATCAACATGCGCGGGCGCCCTGTTGCACATGTACGCGATGATGCAGGCCATAGCTCAAGTGCTATTACCGATCGATACAATGATATTGATCTCATTGAACGGCATCAATCTGCCAAACATAAAAAATTAATGTCGAAAGAAGACTAGTCAGTCTTTACAGGTACATTATGAGGTTCGGCCCCGATGCTAAGGAACAAAGCCATTAATAGACCCTGTGTCAATTTTATTTTGACTTTGAGCTTTCCACAATTGAGCATAGGCACCATTTTGATTTAGTAGTTCATTGTGGGTACCTTGCTCAATAATCACACCTTTAGCGAGTACCAGGATATTATCTGCATGCGTTACCGTAGAAAGCCTATGAGCAATAATAAGTGTTGTTGTGTTGATCGATATCTGTTTGAGACAGGTCTGAATGTCTTTCTCTGTTTTCATATCCAGTGAAGATGTTGCTTCATCAAAAATAAAAATTTTAGGTTTTTTAAGCAGCATTCTAGCGATGGCCACTCGCTGTTTTTCGCCACCAGACAATTTTAATCCGCGCTCACCAACTCTGGTTTCTAACCCATCAGGCAATTTTGCCACGAACCTGTCAAGATGTACTGCTTGTATTGCATCCGCCAATTCATCATGAGTGACATGCGGATTTCCATATATCAGGTTATTTCTTAAAGTATCATTGAATAAAGCAGTTTCCTGAGGAACGATACCGAGTATTGCTCTGAGTGATGCATGTTGGATATTGCAAATATTTTGCCCATCAATCTGAATACTCCCCGAATTCAAATCGTAAAGCCGAAAGATTAATCTTGCGAGAGTGGATTTGCCGGATCCTGAGGATCCAACGATTGCAGTAGTGGTACCGGGTTCAACTATAAAACTAACGTCATCAAGAATTTTTCGATGTTCATTATAAGCAAAATGGACGCGATCAAATTGTATTTTTCCTTCTTTGTACTTGAGTGTTCTGGCATTGGGTTGGTCTTGAATATCGATAGGAATTTTCAGCAGCTGAATCGCGGTTTGAAAACGAGCTAAATCATCTCGGGTAACACGAATTCGATAGCCTAGCATGGATAATGGCAGCATGAACATGAATAAATAGCCATGGACCAGTACAAAATCTCCGACATTCATGGTCCCTGCAATGACTCGGCTGCCAGCAAGTAAGAGCATAATAATAACACACATACCGACAATGACATTTTGCATAAGATGAATTTTTGCATCGGCATTTAATGCTCGAGTATCTGCATGGGCCTTTTCTTGTAATTTTTGAGCAGCTG
>CAJCIZ010000216.1 GCA_903970525.1 Myxococcales bacterium
GTCGTATTAGTTATTTTGAATTAACGCCATTCACGCTTTCAGAAACACATGAGATGAAAAAACTTTGGCTTCGAGGTGGATTTCCTCGATCTTATTTATCCAATACGGACTCTATGAGCATGGCGTGGAGGCAAGGATATATTCAAACTTTTTTGGAACGAGATATTCCAAATTTAGGTATTCGCGTTGCTCCTCATACGTTAAGGCGTTTTTGGATGATGTTACTTAGCTATCATGGCAATATTTTAAATACGAGTGATTTGGGTCGATCATTAGGGTTTTCTAGTACTGCCATTAATCATTATCTGGATATTTTATCTGGAACTTTTATGATGCGCATATTGCGTCCGTGGTTTGAAAATATTAGTAAACGACAAGTAAAATCGCCGAAATTGTACTTTCGAGACTCTGGTATTATGCATGCGCTATTAGGTGTTTCAACAGAAGATGAGCTTCATAATAATGCAAAACTAGGAGCTTCATGGGAGGGTTTTGCTCTAGAGGAAGTGGTGCGAAGATCGCAGGTTGATGAACATAGTTGTTATTTTTGGTCTACCCATAGTGACGCAGAACTCGATTTAATTATTTTTAAAAATGGCAAGCGTCTTGGTTTTGAGTTTAAATATTTAGATTCTCCTAAAATAACAAAGTCGATCAGGATAGCAATGGATGATCTAAATCTCGACTCGCTTACTATCGTTGTTCCGACACAATGTTATTTTTTTCTGGATAATAAAATTTCAGTTTCAGGATTAGATACAATTAAATTCAATAATTAAAGCATATAGGAATTTCCATTTTTAATTTTCAAATAAGCTGTTCAATCTATCGATTGAAAGAAAAGTATTTTCATACTTGAAGAGGTTCTAAATTAAACAACTCTCTATCCGAATTTCTTTTCAGGTACCCATCCAATTGTTTGAACAAAGTATCAAGAGAACCTTCTTCAGTGGCTTTATCAATAAAATAAGCACCGATTAAAATTTTCCGTCGTGTATCACACTTTCTTTCACGAGATTTTTGCAAAGCTTCAATTTTTTGAATTCTGACACTCAGTTGTTCTTTCTTTTTCTTGAGCACATCAAGTCGTGATTGTTTTTCGTTCATTGTTGGATGCTGTAAATGCGTAATCGATAGCAAGTAGTGTACCGAGTTCAATATAAAATTCAATATCCAAAATAATGCAAATACATCTGGAATGTGGAACGAAACTAAGCATCTCTGGCGAATGAAGAGCGCGCTTATACGTTGCTTCGCAACGTGCGTTTTGATAAGCTGAAAAACACAAAAAATCTCAAATCCAATAAAAACAAGAACAACAAAAGTCATGGCGATTTACCATTTAAGCGGCAGTATTATTTCAAGAAGCCAAGGGCGCAGTGCGATTGCATCTGCGGCTTATCGCTCTGGAGAAAAACTAGCTGATGAAAAGCAAGGGGTTGTTCATGATTACAGTAAAAAACAAGATGTAGTTTTTAGTGAAGTTTTTTTGCCAGAAGGAGCACCTATTGCATTTAAAAACCGCGAAGTGTTATGGAATGCTGTAGAACAATTTGAGAAACGCAAAGACGCGCAACTTGCGCGTGAATTCACCATTTCCCTGCCCCGTGAACTCACCATAGAACAAAACAAAGCATTGATTAGCGAATTTGTAACTCATGAATTTGCGAGAAAAGGCATGATTGCTGATGTGTGCTTCCACAATGATTTGCTGAAAGACGGCAATCGCCAGCCGCATGCCCATGTAATGCTCACCCTGCGCGAAGTAAAAGAGGATGGATTTGGTTCAAAGGTTCGTGACTGGAATGATAAGGCGTTGCTGCGCCACTGGCGGGAATCTTGGTCAAGTAGTGCCAATCATCATTTGGCGCTTAACGGCTTTGATGTACAAATTGACCATCGTAGTTATGAAGACCAAGGTATTGCGCTTGAGCCCCAACACAAAATTGGCCCAAGTGATGTCCGTGAGAGCATGGCGCGCTTTACAGACCATCAACGCATTGCCCGAGAAAATGGGGAGTTGATTTTTGAGAAACCCGAGATTGTACTCGATGCCATAACTAGGGCACAGGCAACTTTCACCCATCAAGATTTGGCACGTTTTATCAATCGCCATACAGAAGATGAAGCGCAATTCAACCTGGTTTTTACCAAAGTAAAGGCATCGAATGAATTGGTTTTTTTGGGGTTGGACACTAAAGGGTGCCAACGGTTTTCCACGCGCAGCATGCTGAACCTTGAAGCATCGATGATGCGTCATGCCGAGGTTTTGGATAAACGTTTAAACCATGGGGTGAATGAGGAGGAAAAAGAAAAAGCTAAGGCCGCAGGGCAACTATCACCAGAACAAGAAACGGCATTGCAGTACCTAACGGCCAAAGGCGATTTAAAATCCGTGGTAGGTTATGCAGGTACTGGGAAAAGTTATTTGTTGGGTGCGGCCAGAGAGGCTTGGGGAGACTGTGGTTATCGTGTACAAGGGGCAGCTCTTTCAGCAGTCGCAGCACTGAATTTAGAAGGTGGTTCAGGCATTGAATCACGTACCATTGCAAGTCTTTTTTACCGTTTGGATAAGAACACATTGCGGTTAAGTGCAAAGGACATTCTGGTGGTTGATGAGGCGGGAATGCTTGGAACGCGAACCATGGAGCGTTTGGTTCGTGAAGTAGAGCGTGCGGGAGCAAAGCTTGTTTTAGTTGGTGATTGGCAGCAACTCCAAGCCATTGAGGCAGGCGCGCCGTTTCGTGCAATCGCCCAAACCCATCAATATGTGGAGCTTAACCAAATCCGAAGGCAAACAGTCCCTTGGCAGGTAGGCGCTTCGCTTGATTTAGCACAAGGTGCGGTTGCCAAGGCACTTGATGCGTATCGCGAGCATGACCATGTGCATCAGTTTAAACACCAGCAGGAAGCCAAGGAACAGTTGATAACCCTTTGGAATGATGCGCGCATGGCCAATAGGAATGAATCACAAATTATTCTTAGCTTTACTCGTGAGGATGTAAAAGAACTTAATGGGTTGGCACGGAAACAAAAGCGTAAAGACCAAGAATTAGGCGAGGATGTGGTGTTTCATATGGAGCGGGGTGCGCGCCATTTTGCCGTGAATGACCGGGTGTATTTCTTAAAGCGCGAAGACAGTATCTTGGTAGTTAATGGGACTTTAGGTACGATTTCCTCTATCGATGCGCAATCCGGTGTCATTAGCGTTGAATTAGATCGAGATGATTTACAACAAAAACCACGGATTGTTGCGGTGAATACGGCGCATTATAAGCATTTGGAGCATGGGTATGCTGCTACGGTGTATAAAGCACAAGGGGTTACTGTTGATAGGTCGTATGTATTGCCTACCAAGCATTATGATGCGCATTCAACTTATGTGGCGATGACGCGCCATCGTAAAAGCTGCGATGTATTTGTGAGCCGTGAAGCATTTGCCAACGATAAAGCATTGACAGAAACTTTAAGCCGCAATCGTGCTAAAGAAATAGCGATGGATTACACCAAAATGGATATTGAGTTTGCGCGCCTTCGCTCTATTGGTTCTGGGCAGAAACTGCCGAAGGAATCTGATTTTGCAGTAAGGAGACTCGAGCAAGGTGAAAAAGATAAGCTGGAGGTTTTTACTAGAGAGGCTCTTTCTTTGCGCAATGCGAGCTCTTTTCTGAAAGAGGGTGGGTTGCGGCCTGATTTTCATGCATTTAAGCAGCAATTCGAACAACAAAATCCAGGCCTTGCCCAAAAGTTACGTCAGGAGATATTGCCCACCAAGGAGAATGAGCTTTTGGGGAATAACAAGGAGGCGATGAAGCAGAAAGAAGGGTTTTCTGTAAAACAAGAGCCTGGTGTAAAACAAAGGATTCTTGAGCGTGAATTGGAGTTAGAGCGATGATAAGTGGTGATAGGGTAATGGTAGGTGAAAAAAAAGAGCGTGCCTTAAGTAGTGAAGACCATCAGCAAGCGCTGCTGTTCCAGTTTGTTACACTTTATGAGCGTTGGTCAGAAGACCGTCAGGTTGCAGCCAAGCAGGTATATGATTTAACCAAGAAATTGGAGTGGTTTAGCGAAGAAGTTGGGCGTTTTTCGCGTATTGAAGAGGCAGTTATTGGTAAATTGAAACAAAGCCTGCATGAAACGGTGGTCGATTTGTCAGAAAAGGTGGGTGGTGCAACAACTGGGGCACTAAACAACACTTTGGGTTCTTCTGTTAAACGTATGGATGGGGCAGCGAAAGCAGTTGAAACAATTTTGGCAGGGCATCAAGAGATTAGGTGGTTAAGCCAGGTCAAAACATTGGCTTTAAATGTCTTGTGTTCTTTGATGGTGAGCGGTTTTGTAGTGTGGTTTTTTATGCCTAATCCTACTCTTCCATTAACAAAGAAAGATATGGATACATATATGGTTGGTAAAAAGTTTTCACTTTTATGGTCAACGTTGTCTAAGGAAAAGCAGCAATGGATTTTATCGACTATTAAAGACAAAGAACATAAGAGTTCAAATACATTGAGAAAATAATTTATTATGTTGTTTGTGCCATGGAAGGCTGAAAGACGAGGAGTGGATAGTAGATGGGCTATTTTATGGTACAATATATATACAAAGTGTTTGTATGAGTGAGAATAAAATATGCCAGGACAATTTCTAATTGATTATCAAAATCTGATTAATAATGC
>CAJCIZ010000217.1 GCA_903970525.1 Myxococcales bacterium
TGACAAAATCACCGCCTTTTCCTAGCTTATGGCTACCCGCACTGTAATACCCTAATCCAGGCGCATACAAGGCAAGCTCCATAAAGCGTGCAAAACTCAAAGCACCAGAAGATGCTGCAATTTCCTCACGGATCAGCGCCATTAATTCTTGGCTATGTTGCAAAGCAGTCGTGTTAGGGATAGGTAAATGAGTCATAGACAGTTTATAATCGAGTTTAATTTGACTACGGTACCACACTTGGTGAATTATGCAAAAAAATAGCACAGACACAATACGAGTCGCCCTGATCACAGGAGCCGCCAAACGCATAGGCGCAGACATCGCAGAGACACTACATGAAGCTGGCATGAATATCGTGCTGCATTACCACACATCCGAGCATGAGGCCTCAAGCCTTTGCGACAAACTCAATAAAAAACGCCCAAATTCAGCCGCAATATTGCAAGCAGACTTAATGAACATCCCTCACCTTAAAAAACTGGCGCATCAAGCAGCAGAACAATGGGGCCATTTAGATGTTCTCGTCAACAATGCCGCACGATTCTATCGTACCCCCATTCATGATGTGACAGAGTCACAATGGGATGAATTAATGACTGCTAATTTAAAAGCGGCATTTTTTTTAGCGCAGGCAGCAGCGCCTTATTTAGCGAAACGTCAGGGCTGTATTGTTAATATTGCCGATGTGCATGGTGAGAGGCCTATGCAAGATTACGCTGTTTACTGCATTTCAAAAGCAGGCTTATTAATGATGACGAAATCATTGGCCAAAGAGTTAGGCCCGGATGTGCGAGTGAATGCTGTATCGCCTACTATGATTTCGCCGGAAGGGAAAAATGCGGTATCAGATGCTGTGAAAAAGAAAGTGATAGAGAGGATTGCTTTAGGGCGATTGGGAGAAGGGAAGGATATTGCGAAAGCGGTTTTGTTTTTGGTGGCATCAGCAGAGTATGTGACTGGGCAAGTTATTGCTGTAGATGGCGGGCGATCGCTGTCTATATAGTTTCTAACATTGCGCGATGGGGGTTGCTTAATGGGGAGAATCGCGATTCTCCCCCTTAAGTGCAAGCACGAGCTGTGCTTGTGCGCAGCATACAATCAAGAATGGCTCCCTAGTCACAGGGATGTGACGCTTGGAGTGGCTCGATCATAGGGGGTCTCGCGAAGTTGCGGCATTGTGTTCGCTGAATCCAAAAGCACCCCTCACCCGTCGCTTCTCTCCGACCATCTCCCGCAAGGAGAGAGGTGAATAAGCGAAAGAAAAAACATGTATTTTTATAACTAAAAAGTGTATTTTGGCAAAGTAAACGCACAATAGAAAAAGGTGGCGCCATGTTCTCGCTGCGCAACACATTCATGACAGTCTATAAAGGACGCTTGTATCCAAATTATTGGGATATGATTGCGTTATTCTTTGCTTTAGGTGTCGTGAGTTTGTTAGCGTGGAATGCACGTCAAATGACAGTCCCTTATCAATTGGGACAAGAGATATCGATATCGTTAGATCCTTCTTATTTGCCTGGATATGCCATTCGCACCGTGATGCGCATGTTGATTGCGATGATTTTCTCACTCTTGTTTACACTGATTTTTGCAACCTGGGCAGCAAAAAGTAAACGCGCAGCCCGTCTCATTATTCCAGTCATCGATGTTTTGCAGTCCGTGCCCATTCTAGGATTTTTATCCATCACCGTTGTAGGCTTTATTGCACTCTTTCCCAATAGTTTATTAGGCCCAGAATGCGCCGCCATTTTTGTGATATTCACGTCACAAGCTTGGAACATGGCATTAGGGTTTTATCAAACAGTTAAATCAGTGCCGGCAGAATTAGAAGAAGCCGCTGATATGTTTCATTTGTCAGCTTGGCAACGGTTCTGGCGAATTGATGTGCCATTTTCCATGCCAGGATTGCTATGGAATATGATGATGTCCATGTCGGCAGGCTGGTTCTTTGTGGTGGCCTCGGAAGCGATTACGGTTTCCAACCAACAAATTTTATTACCCGGCATAGGCTCCTATATTGCAATGGCAATCAAAACTGCGAATTTGCATGCAGTGTATTATGCGATTATTGCCATGTTTGTTGTCATTATTCTTTACGATCAATTTTTATTTCGTCCCTTGATCGCATGGGCGGGAAAATTTAAAGCAGAACATGTGAGCCAAGAAGATGCCGCAGAAGCACATTCTTGGGTCATCGATTTATTGCATCGCACCCGTTTGTTGCGAGCGATAGGTCAACGCATGACAAGTTTATTCGATGCTTTCGTGAATATTTCATTTTTACGTTCAAAGCCTAAGTCATATACACATATCGCACGCATGTTACGTTATGAAATGATAGTGATTTGGGCTTGGAATATTGCCCTGGTGGTGTTTGTCATTAGCGCATTTATCTTTTTGGGCAATTTTATTTTTCATATGGTGTCATTCGCAGCCATTAAAGAAGTTTTTTTCCTGGGTTTAATAACAGGCTGTCGTGTTTTTGCTTTAATTATTATTTGTACTTTGGTATGGGTGCCAATAGGTGTGTGGGTAGGATTGCGTCCCAATGTCGCCGCATTTGTGCAACCTATCGCGCAGATATTAGCAGCGTTTCCCGCTTATCTTCTCTATCCGTTGGTTTTTCTTCTGATCATGAAATTCCATTTGAATGTTGAAATCTGGGTAACACCCTTAATGATATTAGGTGCGCAATGGTATATTTTATTTAATGTCATTGCCGGTGCTTCTGTCATCCCGAAGGACTTGCTGCAAGTGGCCGATAATCTCGGTGTGTCAGGTTGGCTACGTTGGCGGCGTTTTATATTGCCAGGGATTTTTCCTTATTACATCACAGGTGCGATTACTGCTGTGGGTGGCGCATGGAACGCCAGCATTGTTGCGGAAGTCGTGAGTTGGGGCGATAAGAAACTTGTTGCGACAGGGCTAGGAGCGTATATTACAGAGAATACAGACGCGGGCAATTTTTTGAATATTGCATTAGGCATAGGCATGATGTGTATTTTAGTCTTAGTATTTAATCGCTTAATTTGGCGTCCATTGTATGTGTTAGCTGAATCACGTTATCAGCTAGATTAAGTGTGAGAGATGAGTATGCAAGATAACGATAACCCAAGCAAAACGAATGAAGCAGCGCCGCTTCTTGAAGTGGTTAACGTCTATAAATCTTTTCAAAAAGGCGATAGACAAGAATTATTAGTGCTGCAAGATGTTAACTTTCGTATGCAAGAAGGTGAAATTGTCGCAATTTTAGGTAAATCCGGCTCTGGTAAATCAACATTATTACGCATTCTTGCAGGCTTAGTTGCACCAACTGAAGGCACGGTTTATTACCGCGGCCAATCCGTTTATGGGCCCGTGCGCGGTGTCTCTATGGTTTTCCAAACGTTTGCTCTTTTGCCCTGGCTGACCGTATTACAAAATGTGGAATTAGGATTAGAAGCGTTAGGCGTTGATAGAGATGAGCGTCGTGAGCGCGCTTTAAAAGCAATTGATACTATCGGTTTAGATGGTTTTGAAACAGCTTTACCGAAAGAATTATCTGGCGGTATGCGTCAACGTGTTGGCTTTGCGCGTGCGTTGGTGGTGAACCCAGATATTTTATTAATGGA
>CAJCIZ010000218.1 GCA_903970525.1 Myxococcales bacterium
ATAGTTCATCTCCACCTTGGTTTGAGATGACTAATGGTGTGTTCACTGCAAGTTTATCTCAGCTCGTACAAAATAATTTAATTACTATTACAGTGCCGATTGTGCACTCAGCAGAAAAAACTAAAGACCTTGCCGATCAAGCAAGAAAAGCTAATCAGCCTGATGGTCAAATCAGCAAAATGCAAACGCAAATCTCTGAAGCACAAACCATGATGAAGCAAGATAAAACAGGTATGAAATCTGCCAAGCTGGATGCTGTCATAAAACAAGCAAATTCAGCATTGTTACAATTACAAGATGTGGTAGATGAAAAGACAGGCTGCCAAGTTGAAGAGTCTGAAATGTGCCAACAAAAATTAGCGAATGCAGAGCTAGCAGTTCAAGCTGCGACAGACAAATTGACTGCCGTTGTATCTGATTCATCGAAATGAGAAATTCAAAGCCAAAAAAAAGCCCAAACATGTTTGGGCTTTTCTCGAATCTGTGAAGGGACTAAACTCAGTCGACCACAGTAACTTCTTCAGCTTGTAACCCTTTCTGACCTTGAGCTACAGCGAATTCTACTCTTTGGCCTTCTTCTAAGGATTTGTAACCGCTGCCGGTGATTTGTTTGAAATGAACAAACACGTCTTCACCATTGTCTCTAGCGATAAATCCGAACCCTTTGCTTGCGTTGAACCACTTAACGGTTCCTTGCTCTCTTGCTGACATAAATATAATACCCTATAAATTAAAAAATAACATTATGGATTATATAGCAATTCTTGTAACAATGCCAGTGTTGTCATCAATAAAACTGGAAAAAAGGGTCGTTTAGCCCAAAATAAAAGCTAGATGGCATTTGAAAGCTGTTTAATAACCAATCAAAGGCCATTTTATTGAGGGGACTGGGAGCTGAGCTGACGCTATTTGATCTGCTATCGATGATTTTTCTCTTGGAGACAGGGAAGAGAATAAGTTCTGAAATAACAGTTGAGTCGATTATGCTCTAATAGTATTATAGCGTCCAGATTTCAGCCTTATAGTAATATTAGCTAATAAAAAGAAAGAGTTAGGTTAGCTTTAATTTATATGATTCGAAATAGCCCCAAGCCTTCTGGAGGGTAAATGATTAGCATCCGATCTTATAATGACGCTTTATTTCAATTGCTCTATGCCATCATACCGAGCGAATTGTTTGATCAAGGCTATTTGGCTAAGCTTGAATATTCACAGCACTTTAATTCTGGAAGTGTTTATTTTAAGAAAATTAAAAATCAAGCATTATCCCTGACACTAATTGAGATGATTCCTCTTTGTTTTAATATAGGCATACATTATTCAGCAATCAAAATGCCAGATAAGACTATTGTACTCTGTTTTGATCAAGCGCTTCGATATTTCGCAACAAATAGACTCGCGCTGCTTTCTTCAGTAGAAAAAGATATGTTTAAACAAAATTTCATTGCTGTCTTTATTGAAAAATCAATTGATAGAGCAAAAAAAATTTGTCGTTCCATGGTTTATGGAAATTTGATTGAAATGAATACCTATCTTGAATGGCTTGCAAAACACCATGAATTGACTAGTCAATTAAATCACCCAGAATCTATTAAGACGTTACAAGATATCTTTCAATTGGATGAGCAAGTTTCTTCTTTGCTTATCCAGCATGATCAATGTGCCAAAAATCCACGCGATATTGCGAAAAAATCACAGAGAAAAGTAGAATACCCCAAGTTTTTTAGCCATGTGGAAAATAATAAATCTATATTGGTAAAATTTAAAGAGATCAGTGGTTTTTTTGAATATTTAGTAGCAGATGGAAACAAAGACAGTGCAATTTCGCTGGTTAATACACTGTATAACTCAATTAAGATGCTCTGCACGGTTGAGGATTCATTAATCCAAAATCCCGAAATGGTGGGGAAAGCCGAAGAAAAGCTGATACGTGTGATGTGCTTAAAAGATATTACTGAAACATGTAATAGCATCATTAATCTTGTTGATGCAACAGCTGAGCAAGCGTATTTAGATGCTGTCGAAACAACAAATACATTAGTTACAATATTTGCTAAGAAAAAAAATGATATATTGCAGCTATTAACAAGCATAACAAAAAAAGAAGAGCAACAAGAAGATAGCAAGACTGAAGTGCAATCAATGCTACCCAAATAATATATGTTGTCTAACTATTTACCTATAACTACCGTACAAACTACGGTAATAGCCATGTATAATAACCACATGTTTTTTATTAATCTTAAATGGTTGAGCAAATGTCCGTATTATCTCAGTGTAGCGATGGTATTTGATTGGGTCTTATCCGTGATCTAGAGCTTGGTTCGTGGTGGAAAGGGAATGTAGGGTAGATTTATTCTTTTTCGTAAAATTATCCAGTATTTTTAATATATAATATCAAATTTGCATATTTTACGGCATAATGGTATTATTAATCCTGTAATATTAACATTATATATTAAATATACAGGATATTAAATGACATACCTATCCCGAGTGGCGGAGCCGACTTTGCGTCGATATCTGGAAGCATTTCCCGTTGTTGGCTTAACCGGCCCACGACAATCCGGAAAGTCGACCCTATTGCGTCACCTATTACCCAACTATACTTATGTTACTTTTGATGACGCTAAAAATATTCTGTCATTTGTTGATGATGAAGAAGGTTTTTTAAAGCAGTACGCGAGCCATGTTATTTTTGACGAAGTTCAACATGTGCCAGAAATTTTTAATCGTATCAAAATTCTAGTAGATCAAAAGCGTTCATACTATGGTAATTTTGTATTGACTGGATCTAGTCAGTTTAAGTTTTTACAACATGTCACAGAATCGTTGGCAGGTCGAATTGGATTGATGTCTTTATTGCCATTGCAATATTCAGAGATGCCCAATGCCTGGGTGAAAGAGTCCATTTTCCGTGGCGCGTATCCTGAATTAGTCACACGCAATTATCATGAAGCCAATCTTTGGTATGCCTCCTATATTGAAACCTATTTGACGAAAGATGTCAGAGCATTAGCAAACATCGGCGATATGCGTGATTTTCAGCGATTTTTGCAATTATTAGCCGCGAATACTGCACAATGTCTTGATATGTCATTATATGCGCGCGATATCGGTGTCTCAGTTCCCACTATTCGGCGGTGGTTATCTGTTTTAGAAGCCTCATATATTGTTTTCATTGTGCCGCCATTTTATGAAAATTTTGGGAAGCGCATTACGAAAAGTCCAAAAATTTATTTTTATGACACAGGTATCATTTCATATTTTACAGGTACTACAACATACGAACAATTTGATCAGGGCCCAATGGCAGGAAATCTATTTGAAAACTACGTTGTCAGCGAAATTTATAAAAATGAATTACATCGTGCAACGTTAAGTAGCTTGTATTATTTACGAACTCAAGACAAAGCTGAAATTGATTTGATAGTAGATAGAAAAACAAGTAAAGATTTTATTGAAATTAAAAAAAATGCAACGTTTCAACCAAGGATGGTACAAAATTTAAAGAAGTATACGCAGGCTGGCTGTCGAAGTATTTTGCTCTATACGGGCGAAAAATATAAGCATGGTGATGTTGAGGTGATGCCATACTGGGAATATCTAGAAAAATAGGCTCTTCTGCGGTATTTGCTAAGGAAAAAATGATATATTGCACTATTAACAAGCATAACAAAAAAAGAGACACAACAAGAGAAGATAGTGAGACTGAAGTGCGATCAATGTTACAAAAATAAGTAGCTAGAACTTTTATTTTTTTAATAATATCTGCATAAATGGCGCGCTCAGTAAACAAACAAGAAATACTAAAAAGCAGAATCCAGCATACAATTGAAAAGCATGATGATAAATGTTGTTCAGCGATTGTAACGGTAGCGTCCCATTTGGCACAGCCGCATATTTTGCTAGTATACCTGATAATTTCCCGCCAAATGCGGCTGACATATACCAAGCACCCATCATCATACCAATAGAATTCTTGGGCGCGTACTCTGCCACCATAGCAAGCCCTATTGGTAATATGAATAACTCGCTGATCGTAAATATGAGGCGAAAAAGAAAAATCCAGATAACAGGGATAAGTGTATTTGTGTCGGTTGTCACCCATGCAAGTAATTGTAGACAAGCACCCATCAATAATAGACTCAGCGCAAATTTAAGTGGCACTGAGCATTTTATTTTTTTGGATTGCCAGAGATAGGCCCAAAGAGGTCCTAACAAAATAGTAAAAATTCCACCTAATGCAAGAAATGTCGTTGCTGGAATTTCAACGCCAAACAGCATGCGATCGACGATTCTATCTGTGAAAACATTGACAACAAAAAAAGTTTCGAAAAACATGGCTTTATAAAAGATCGCAACAACAAGTAGCAACAGCAATGCTATGATATGTTTGCGTGCGGTTGAATCTAGCGGAGCAGTTTTTTTCACTACACCTAATAAAAATAATAGTCCAAATAAAAATAACCCATAATTTCCTAAACTGATTTTTGTGAGGAGAGCGTAACAGACTGCGAATGCTAAGCAACACCAAAGCAATACAGTCGTTTTTGATGTGAGTTGTGGCGCATATCCCTTCTCATTAAAAAAACGAAATTCTCATCTAAATAAGCTGACACCTAATAATAAGACAAATCCTGCAATACCAAAGCATGCACTCCAGCCGACAAGTTTTTGAATAGTACCTGCTAAGATCATTGCTGTCACTGCACCAATGTTCATCCCAACATACAGCAGCGTAAACCCAGCTTCGCGTCGTGAATCATTTTCTGTATAGAATTCTCCTAAAAAACGCGGAATGCTAGGTTTGAATAAGCCGTTGCCAATAATAATCAGCGTTAATCCGGGAAAAAATACGTGTTGCCCTAAAGCAAGTAAAGCATATCCACAACAGAGAAATAATCCGCCCAGGAAGATTGCTACTCGACTCCCTAAAAAGCGATCTGCAATCCATCAGGCAATTTACATCTCGCTTCGCCACCTGGGATATTTGGTGCAGGGCCTTTCATGGAGATTATCAGCCGATTTTTGCAACACTATCAAGAAATGACTATCACGATCAGCACTTTTGCTAAGCCATTTCGATTTACGCAAGCTGAAGTGGATATTTTTATCGGCAGAGATTCTTATATGTTAGATGATGCAGGTATTGTCAGTCGACCTTGCTTAACTTATCAATATGGAATTTATGCTTCACCACACTATCTCAAAAAACATGCTATGCCCAAAACACCAGATGCATTAAAACATCATAATTGCTTGGGTGCGAATATTGCATGGGAATTCAAGGATGGGCTGCATGATGTCAAAGGAAATTTTTCTGGTGATACCAGTGCCGCCATACAATCTGCAGCGTGTCAGAATTTAGGTATTGCTAGAATTCCAACTTTTTTAACACAACACTTAGTCAATGAAGGCAAGCTAATTCCTCTGCTTGAAGGCTGGTATGCTAAGCCAGAACAATTAAAAATGTATTATCAAAAATTATCGTATCAACCAAGGAAGTTAAAATTATTTATTGATTTTTTACTAGAGCAGCTCGCGAGACTATCTTAAAAAATCTTATCATGTGTATCGATGGACCTAGAGCATCATGCAAAGTGCATCTCTAACTACCTCATTCTTCAACCAAATTTATTCCTAAAAAACGATTATACTAAGTAGATAACGAGGAGGTTATACCCATGAGAGCACTTCATTTGTGTAGCACAGCAATTGTTGTATTGGGTATAAGTGTACTGGGTGGATGTGTTGTCGCACCAGGACCCGGACCTGGGCCTTATTACTCTGGTGGATATTATTATCCTACTTCAAATGCTTATTATCCTTATTATCCTTATTATCCCTATTCACCTTATTATAATTCTTACTATGCTTATCCTTACGCAGGTTTTTACTATTCTGGTGGGCATAGATATTATTATCACCGTGGTTATGGCTATGGTGGTTGGGGCGGGAGAGGAGGCTGGGGTGGACGAGGAGGGCATCATCATTAATTTTTGATGTAAGCATAATCCATATTGGTAAATGATATTTAAATGCCAATAAATCCCAACAATGCACGAAAATCATGCCAAGTGACAGGCGGCTATATTAATCTCAGTCAAGGAGTATATTTAAAGCACGAGTGATGTTATGATGTGTCATCATAGAAAGGGAATTTCTATCATGCCAATGCACAGCATTCAAAAAATTTTCATCATTTTGTTATCATTATTTTTTATTCCAACAGCGTTTGCTCTCAATACTCAAGTTAGTACACCTAACACTGTGACCAGTGACAATACCTGGAAAATTGAAGTCGCACCTTATATCTGGGCGCTCAGTATGAATGGTACGGTACAAGTCGGTCCTAGAGCGCGCGCGCATGTGGATCAAAGTTTTAGTGATATTTTATCGCAATTAAATTGGGCAGGCATGGTTTGGTTAGAAGCAAATAAAAATAAATTCGGGATATTTGCGAATATTATTTATTCTTCTCTCTCTGATGATGCTTCGGTACGGTCTGCAACTATTAAGACAAAAAATGAATTTGGCTTATACACTGCAGGTGTCTCCTATCAAATTTATCAAGCGTGTCTGCTTTCTTCAGGCTGTTCACAAAATACAGGCACTATTGCAATCGAACCCTACGCTGGGCTGCGTTATACATCGAATAAAGCAACGGTGACACTGAGTTCGCCTATCATTTCTTTACGTGCTGTCAATAACCAAGATTGGACTGATCCAATTATTGGTGCGCGTTTGAAGTTTGCTCTCACTAACACTTGGCACGCTATTTTGTCGGGTGATATTGGTGGAACCAATGCGAGCAGTCATTATAGTTATAATCTTGTGGGTGTTATTGGTTATAAACCACAAACCCATTGGGTGCGAACAACTTGGTATCTTGGCTATCGCTTGTTAGACCAACATTATGCCACAGGTAATGGTGCTAATTATTTTAATTGGAATATGAAACTGTTTGGGCCGCTTATTGGTGTTTCATTTACGTTTTAAAACATATGGAGAATTAACATGAAAAAGCTTCTATCTCTTTTATCGGTATCCGCAACATTTTTTGCTCTTATTAATCCTGCGCTCGCTTGTACGGATTTTCGATTAACCGCGAAAGACGGGACTGTTTTGATTACACGTAGTATGGAATTTCCTATAGATATGCAAGCCAATCTGCGTACGGTCACCCGTGGTAAAGCGTTTAGTACAGTTGCTCCAGATGGTAAGCCAGGTATCGCATGGAAATCAAAATTTGGTTATTTATATGTTGATGGGATGAACATAGATAAAGCAGTGGATGGCATGAATGAAAAAGGTCTTTCCTATGAAGCATTGTATTTACCAGGTGAAGCCGAGTATCAAACTGTTCCACAAGGTAAAGACAGCACAGCATTATCTTATTTAGCACTGGGGGATTGGATACTAGCTAATTTTCAAACTGTAGATGAAGTGCGTAATGCGTTAAAGAATATTGTTGTGTTTGCAGAAAAAATATCTGTGCCCGGCAAGCCAGACATGATTTTTCCTTTGCATTTTTCAATCTATGATGCGTCTGGTAAAGGTATTGTCGTTGAATACGTCAAAGGAAAATTACAAGTATATGATAATGAAGTGGGTATGTTAACTAACTCGCCGACTTACGATTGGCAAGTGACTAACTTAAGAAATTATCTTAATCTTTCTCCTTATTCTCCAGAACCGATTACTTCTGGCGGTATGACTTTTGCTGCAACAGGTCAAGGTGCGGGTAGTGTAGGTTTACCAGGCGATACCAGTCCGCCTTCTCGCTTTGTTAAAATTGTTTTCTTAAAACATAACGCTAGACCAGGTGTTGATGCGAATGACACGGTGAATTTAGCGGAACACATTATCAATAACGTCGATATCCCATTTGGTAGCGTGCGCGCTAAACAAGAAAGTGGTCCGGATATCTTAGAATATACACAGTGGGTTGTTTTCAAAGATTTGACGCACAAAGTTTTATATTATCGCAGTTACTATGATCCTACTTTGCGCGGTATCTCAATGGATAAAATTGACTTTAGTGAAAATGCAGCGCGTCTTAAAATGCCAATTAGCGCAAAGCAATCTACGGTTGATGAAACAGCTCAATTCTTACAACAGAAATCGATTTAATCAATTTATTGAAAATTAAGAAATAATAATGTGATGATTATGTGGTATAGGCTGGGCATACATGCCCAGCCTATAGCTTCATTGATTATTTGGAAAAAATAAAATATGATACTCTGTAAATTTTTAGTGCTAATAATGTTATAAGAAATGAGGTTTTTATGAAGTCAAGTTCGAGCCCATCTACCGTCCCTCCAGTATTATCTGCTGCATCAAGCAGTCATCCCGCAAGAAAGAGAAAGTCATCAGAAATCACGCCATCTAACCAGTTAGAGACTCAGCAACCAACTCAAACTAGTACTTATGCACTTACTCAGCGATTAGTTCAGAATAGTGACGCTGCGCATGTCAATATGAAAGACTGGATAACTACGAATAATAAATATCTTCGTCAAAGTCAAAAGCATATGGACGATATTCGTAAGATGGAAATAAATATAGATCTCAATAACATGATGTTGACTAATTTGATTTCAAAAAGAATAAAAATAGAAACCGATCATCAGACAATTTTTCTAGCTATGCAACAATACGCTGCCATGATGGCAGTTCATAATCTATCTGGCATATTTTTGTCTCCAGAAGTTGCATCTATCCTGATTGAGCATAAGAATATAATAGATACAATTGGCATCATTTCTGTCATAAATACAAATATGATTGAACAGAAAAACCATTTAATAACATTGATGAACCTACGTCATATGTTTTTACAAGAAGTCAATGAAATAGAATCTGTGCTTTATCCAACAGTGTTTGCAACGCAGACAGTTGATATGCTATCAAGCGTTACGCTTAATAACACTATCAGCTCTTCCGCTGTATCGCAGCAGCCTATTACGCATAGCACTGCTGAGTCAAGTGTGGCAACACAGCGATACTCTAATCGCACCAGTTAAAAAATTACTTATGCTTTATAAATGTGCCATCTTTGAATTCTTGAAATGCTGTACGTAACTCTGCATGTGTATTCATGACGATAGGACCATACCAAGCCACGGGTTCATTCAGCGGTTTGCCAGACACCAGTAAAAATCGCACCGAATGTTTATCTGTGGTCACGGTCACATGAGTGCCATGTTTTTTGAATAAGACGAGCGTGCCATCTCCGCAAGGACAAGGTGAATGCATATCAAAATAATTAATGCCCGTTGCATCATGTGCAAATGGAGTGCGGACGTGATCAAAGTAAGCTTCTCCTCCTATCACATAAGCAAAAACAGTGTGGCCTTCTTTCACATGATGCGTGAAAGATTTTCCTGCTGGCAACTCAACATCCATGTATTCTGGGTCTATTGCAATATTTTGTACGGGGCCTTTTACGCCATTGATCTCACCAGAAATAATTTTTACCGTTGCGCCATCTGATGTTTTAACGGATGGAATTTCATTTTTTTTGAAACCACGATAATGTGGATCAATCATTTTAGATTGGCTGGGAAGATTGGCCCACAGTTGAAATCCTAGCATTTGTCCTTTGCTGTTGCCTTTAGGCATTTCTTGATGAATGATACCGCTGCCCGCTGTCATCCATTGCACATCCCCTGCTGAGATATCACCTTTGTGTCCCATGCTGTCACCATGTTCCACATCACCGTCTAAGACATAAGTAATAGTTTCAATGCCACGATGGGGATGCCAAGGAAATCCTGCTTTAAATTCCGCTGGATTTTCTGAGCGAAAATCATCAAGTAATAAAAAAGGATCAAGTAGCGGTAATTCATGAAATCCAAATGCGCGTTTGAGATGAACACCTGCGCCTTCGATAGTAGGTTCACTTTTCCAGATTTTATCAATCACGCGTTCTTTCTTGATATCGTCCATGTGAGCTCCTTGCGGTTGATCTTATTACTATACCTAATTCTGTATGATGCAACAACTATGGTAAAAAGACTTGGATGAACAGTAAATTCTGATCAGAAAAAAAGGGTGGTTTTAACATCAAGTGTGAACTAGAAAACAATTTACTGAGACGATAGCTATTGCATAGAACAACACCCGTGGGGATTATATTCGGTTATATGCTTTTCATCTCTACCGAATTGAGTTGATAATGAGTGCTGTTTATTTATTTGTGTAGAACTCGCAAACAATCCAATTTTTTGTATTCCAGAATTTGAGTTAAGCAGAGAGGATGATTCTGATAGGGTATTCTCTTCTATTAATTCAGGATTACCGACAGCTCCCGATTGCTTAAGTAATTCATAATGATCTTTATTTAATTTCTTTAGCTAAATAAAGTAGGAATGGTGTGGTAATAAGCTTCGATAAACCGGGAATACTTTCAAGTTGTTATTTTGTAATTTGGACTATTTGTTGTTTTAGTGCCGCATACTGTTGCAAATAACCCGCAATTTGATTTTCCGAAAATGGTGCAACATAGGCTTGGGTCAATAAATAGGGTTGTCGTTTATCCTGATGAAAAGGTATGAAGAACTTTTCATAGTCGTTAATGTTGTAGAGCGCTTGGCTACGACATGTGATAATTGTTTTGGCGTTCCAGTCTTATAGACGATTGCTGACATAAAGATTTTTGAATTGATGTAATTCGTCATAGCCGTCTAAAATAAAATTAAATTGATAGTTTTTTTTCAGAGTCCCGATTTGTTCTTCAGTGAAACCATAGTTTGATAAGGTTTCTTCAATGGCATGTTCTAGGGGATCTTCGCATTGTGGTAATGCGATAAACAAGGGGATAGGGTCGTCTTCGCGGTAACTTTTCCATAAGTGGGTAATGAGGTCTTGGCAAAATACACTTTTGCCTGAGCCAGCATTGCCTTGGAGTAGTAACACTTTCGGCGTTGATGAGACGGAGACTGTTTTTTCATCTTCATTTTTTACTTCTTGTTGCAAATCAAAAGGAGTTTCTGTTGGCATGCCATGGTATGTGGCTTGGATAGGAACATATAAATCTTGAGTTAAAGATTTATTTTCTAATACTTGTTTTTTGATGAACTGAATGCCTTCTGCTAATGTGATAAACATGGCGGCTCCTTTAAAATTCTAATCGGGTTGGTTGAGGTTCTGATTTGTTTTTATTGTTGGATGGGGAATTTTTGAAA
>CAJCIZ010000219.1 GCA_903970525.1 Myxococcales bacterium
TCCAATTTGAAATTCGGGTTCTTCGCGCCAAGTGCGTAAAGGGTCAATTTTTTCTAAATGCTGTAGGTCGGTATCTAATATTTTTAATGGCATTAAATCAATTAGTTGAGTGGCCTGATTACATTTTTTTGAGAAGTTACAGTTTATATTAATTCCATCTTCAATATTGGGAAGACTAACATTAAATGAAAGGTAAGATACAGACACAAACAACGGCATTAATTTTATTTTAAAACCTTTGCAATAAGCGACTACAAGGGCGATGCCTTTTGCTACTTTAACAGCTTTAATAATTTCATCGGAAGTCACCCAGGCCGTTGTTTTACGTTGGCCAATGAGTTTAGAAGTTTCTCCTAACAAGTGGACTGTTGCGCCATGTTGGTTTTTTTCAACTCGTAAGCAATCAATCTTTAAACTCCGCGCTTCACTATCTCGCATTCCTGAGTAAGCATGAATAAGTTCCTTGCAAACATGTTGCAACTGGGTCAGAAAACTAGTTAATTTTGCTAAGCCCTTTACATTAAAATACCTAAAGAATTCAACTAGACCATGTTCGGCAACAGCGTCCTTAAAAAAAGCATCATATTTACCATATCTTAAGCCTAATAAATATTGCGTTTTACGGCTACGGGCATAAGAATTGCTAGAGTTACACTTTTTAATAAATTTAGTTAAATTATCTTGGTGAGCATCCACCATATCAATGATCCGCCAATATTGAGTTAATAAATGACTAAAAATTCTGGGCGGTATCACTGCATGTTGGCGTACTATCGGATGATTGTGTCGATAAAGCTGCCTAATTTCATCAATTATATTTTTGTTGATAGAGTAGATACCGGTGGCCTTTGTGCCAAGCAAAAATAGTTGTGCCAGTAAAGGAGCCAACAATCTGAGGATCGCGCATTTGTCTTCAACGCTGACAACAAATTTTTTTAGTAAGATAGATGATCCTAATACTTCACACGGAGTCGTATTATTCATATTGGAAAAAGCACTGAGCCTTTTTAGTACTGTCATATATAATGTTAGTGATCCAGGGCTTAACGTGTTGGATCTGCCTGTATTTACTAGGTAAATCAAAATAAACATTAGCCACTTGATATCAGTTTTTATTTCTTCACACATGTCAGAAAATATTAATGGAGACGGTTTTTTCGGTGTTGTAGCATAAGGCCATAATATCCATATATCATCACTATATTTTGACAGTACAGAACCATTGTTCCTTTTTGAAATAATAAAATCATTTTCTGGCCGACAACCATCTGATAACCCTGGAACATACCTATCTGGTTTTGAACTTTCATTATATTGAAATGAAGACTCATAAAATACAATACTGCCCATTTTACACCATCTCCAATTCAACTAACATTTGCAATTTAGAGGCCCAATAATTTGTTAGCTTCTCTTCTTCTGTCACTTCGCGGCGAATTTTCTCTACTTTATGTTTTAATACATCGCTTTTCATACTAATAGCATCCAATAAAAATGTTATGCGCTTAATTACAGCCCCAAATACTTTATTAAAATGAATTTCAGAATCCGCGATTACTCGTGATTCTGTAATAACATATAAGCAACTGTAAAGCTTACGAATGTCTTGATCATCTGCATGAACATAATATTTAGTACAAAAAAGGCAACCTTCTGGTTGATAGCAATCTGGTTGAATACTATCATGATGGATTTCACTTTCAGGGACATTATGTTCCCTGCATTGGCCAACACTGATATCTAGCGTAGAAATAGTTTCAGGTTTCACAACCTTTTCATGTAGTTTTTTTAAAAAAGTTGTCATCTCTTGGTCAGCACGGATTTTAGAACCACCAGCATAGTGGCGCAATATCGTTTCTTCACTGTTTTGTAAAAGGAGCGAAGCTGTGGCAACATCTGTTGTTCTGATTAACCAATCAGATTTATATGCACGCCATTCCCGTGCTGATGGAATTTTAATCTCAAATTTTTCTAATTTTTTTCTGAGCTTAAATGCCAAAGTATCATTTATCTTTTTCGGCATTTGTTGCTTATCTAATGTAAAAAACAGAGGGGCTTTAACACCTTGTAATATCCATTGTCTCAATTTAATATATTGTTGAAAATAAGGGAAAAAATGATTTGTAATATGAAATTCTACAAGTGCGTTACCTGCCCTATGTTTGATTGTTCTGAACCCTTGCCGCATATCTTTACTGCTTTCAAAATCATTATTAGTTTCCCATTCTAATTGGCTTAATGGCGCTATGTTCATGGCAGTATTGGCAATAAACAACATAGTGAAACATTGAATCGCCAACGAGCATAAAGCCAATCGTGCAGAATGACGATAATCTAGGTTAGCATAATCTAAAATATTTTTAGCGTTCTCAATAGCTCTGTATGCACTGTCTGGTTTTTTATAATGGTGCGTAATTGTTTTATAATCAGCAATAACGCCATTTGCATAGTCCCAGCCCCATAACCCTTCTCTCCATTCATGTCGTTTTGCTAGACTTAACTGCGTAGCAAACGCAATATGGCCAGGAAACAACCATACCATTTCATCTGGCAATTTCAGTTTAAAAGGATAGGGTTCAGATTTTAAAACAAAATTAGATGTGCCAATAAAGAGATGTGTAAAAAGAAGAATTGCATTCTGAGCAATAGTTTCCGTAGGCGGGGCAGTAACATTTGCTGCAAATGAATTGGCCCTTATTCTTTTAATGCCAGATGTCAACTGTCCCTTGTTGTCTTCAAAAATTGCGCTTAGTATGACGATTATTAGGCGATTTTTTAAGGCCGCAGAATTAACATGTAATTTATTTTTTCGGATCTCTTCAAGGAGTGCTTGATTATAAAGAGAATAAGCATCTCTAACTTTTGTCTCTGTTAGAAACACTGAAGGATAGTTTTGATCACACCATTGAACGAAAGAAATAAAAGTATTGATATAGTTTTCTAGAGTTCTACAACGCTTCCCAAGGCGGTGCAAAGAATAAATAAATTCAGAAAATCGCTGAACAACTTTAATTCGCTCTGCATGAAGCGTTTCTTGTTTATGCAACCAAATTGTAAAATCTTTTCGGCCAGGATGGGGGCTTTTACGTTTCCGTTCTCCGAAACATAATACGCCAAAATCATATGGATATTTTTTTCCAGGCAGAGTGACTCGAAGCCTTGAGAAATCGAAGACTTTAATGTTTTCCTCGTTACTAAATAGCAGATGATTGAGAGATAAATCTATCGTGTTTCGTTCAACCCAAGCCATCACAGCTGTCCTTGGTTTGTTGCATTATGTATTTTTCAAATTCACTCTGTGTGCTAACTGCTAAATGATAATTTTTTCGATAATTCAAATAATTTTCCGTTGTATGTATACTGCTATGGCCCATCCGATCACGCACATGCATAAGGATTTTAAACAAATCAGCAGGATTTGATAAAGATAACATTTTTTCTTCTAATAAATTCATGCCGAAAGTTGCCCTAAGATCATGATAGTGGATTGGAAATGAATGTCCTAAACGCTTTAATTCAGGTTTTAATTGTTGCAAAATAAATTGAGTAATTGCATTGCCTTTTGGCGGGATCTTAAATTGATCAATGAAAGGGTCTTGACTAGAGATATAATATGGCAATCCAGCATGAGTTAAAAAAACATATTGCTGATTTACTGGCTCATAGATATAATTTGAACGTTGAAAACGCCTCTTTGATCGATCTGACTTCATATATATTTGAATGCGTTGATATAGCCAGTGCGGCACAAACAACACCATTGCTTTATTATATTTAGTATCTATTAAAGTGCTTACGCCAACTTTGAGAAAAATTGTCAATTGGTTTTCTGGATAATGCTTTTCAAAATGACAATGCCTTAGAGTAAAGACTGTTTGCAATCTAGCTCCTGTAGTAAGCGCCATTATAAATGCTAAAGTCATTTCTGGATTCGCAATATTATTTAATACTTCAATGATAGCTTTCTGTTCTTCCTTTGGTAAAGGGCGTAATTTTCCGCCATCATTTAAAAGGTTACTATAATCATTATGTGGTTTGGGAATTTTAATTGAATTTGCTAAATCAGTAGTTTTAATTTTTTTTGAACCAGTAAATCCTTGGTCGTCTTTAAAAGAAATATAAGAGTCTTTTTCTTGCCACAATGGGTAATCAAATTTAATTCCGTCTTTTGTTAACCAACGATAAAAATTCTGTACATTACTCATTCTGCGTTTCGCAGTATTACAACCTATATTTCTAGTATTAACTTCGTCATGCAAATAAGCGCAGTAGCGGTAGGTGGGACGTGCAAAAACACGTTTTGTAAATAAAAGGTAATCAATATTTTCAGTATCCAGCCATCGACGAAAATTCTGTAAATCGATAGATATGGCTTCTAAGGTTTTATAAGATGGGCGATTGATGGCTTT
>CAJCIZ010000220.1 GCA_903970525.1 Myxococcales bacterium
AAAAATAAATTAGCTACACAGCAAGGTTCTGCTGTCATTGTCGCACTTTTTGTCGTGAGCTTAGTCGCGGCTGCCGCTGTCGCCATGATGGTACGCATGCAGATTGATATTCGCAGAACGACTTTGTTGCAGCAGTCCAATCAATCATATTTAATTGCGCAAGGTTCTGTCGCTTGGGCAATTGACACACTTATCACCGATTGGAAGCAACAACAGCCCAATCGCGTGATGGATGCTACACCGATTCAATCTAAAACAGATGACAAACAAGGCTATAAAATCACGAGCGCAATTTACGATATACAAAGTCAGTTCAATCTCAATAATTTGAATTCTGTGAATTACCAAGAAAATTTCATGCGTCTGTTACGCGCAGCCGATCCACAACTTCCTATAGCTCAAGCTAAAATAATAGTTCAAGCCACCTCTGATTGGCTTGGCGCGGGTAAATCAGATGAATTTGATGCCTATTATGCCAAGCTTAAACCTCCCTATCGCGCGCCGCATAGGCCGATGGCCAGTGTCAGCGAATTGCGCTTAGTCAAAGGCATGACGGCTGACCTCTATAATAAATTACTCCCTATGATCACAGTCTTGCCAGAAACCACGACCATCAGCGTTAATAACGCCTTACCGCCAGTATTCATGAGCTTGAGCGCGACCCTAACACCGGATGCGGCAAAAACATTGGCTGCCTCATTAGCCCGCCAACCGGCAGGCAGCGTGCAAATACTGCAAAATAACGATATTTTGCGAAACAATCCGCTACAAGCTGATCAGATATCTGTGACCAGCAACTATTTTTTAGTTAAAACAGATGTGACAATTGACCAACAACATACTATTCTTTATACATTACTGATGCGTAGCATTATCAATTCTAGACCTGTCATCAAAATGCTATGGCAAACAAAAGGCACACTGTAATGCGAAAAATCATTCTCTATCTACAGACCAGTGATGATTCACAAATCAGCTGGACTATACTGGGCGAAACAGGCGCCGTACAACAAACTATTTTGAATGGCGATCTCAAGCAATTTATCGGCGTGGCTGAAAATAAAGAAATCATTGTAATCGTACCTGCACAAGATGTCTTGCTGACACAAATCAAAATGCCTAAATTAAATCGTCATCGCCTTTATGAGGCTTTGCCCTATGCCTTAGAAGATCAAGTGTTATCAGAAATCAGTGAACTACATTTTGCTGCTGGCCCTTATCTTGCAGACAATATGCTGCCGGTTGCTATTGTAAAAAATCAAACGATGGACGCTTGGTTAAATCCACTGAAAGAACATGACATTCATCCGACTTTCATGATTCCTGCGTCACTGACGCTGCCTGTTTTAGAAAACCATTGGCAAATCGCGATCCATGGTGAGATCGCTATCGTCAGAGTGGATACGTATCAAGGATTTGCCTGCGATAAAAAAAATCTTGCGGCATATCTGACCTTGAAATTAGCGGAACAAGCTCAAAAACCCTCAGGCATTACAATTAATAATTATACGCAAGATGCCATTGCGCTCTCTATCGATGACATCAAGATCACAGAAAAAACGCTGCCTGAAAAACAATTCATAGAAGATATTGCGCGAGAGACCCAATCTCCTAACCTTAATCTCTTGCAAGATGCTTATCAAGCCAGACGTAAAACATCAGAAAACAAAAATATTTGGTTAATCGCGGGATATGTTTTTGCTGCGTGGATAGGCGTGTTATTTCTGAGTAATATTATTTCTTATTTTATTTTACATCATCAAGAAAGCAAAGCTGACAACCAGATCAATCAGATTTATTACCGAAATTTTCCGAATGCGACGTCCGTGGTTGCACCTAAAGATCGCATGGTGCAAAAACTCGATGCGCTCACAACGCAAGGCCATAAAAATCGGATTTTGTTATGGCTAGCTTATATTGGGAAAAGCTTGCCGCAAGCAAAAAGCGTACACATTCAGCAATTGGATTATCGTAATAATTTATTGATTGTGTCTGTGACAGCTGCTTCATTTGATAATTTAGATATTTTTTCACGCGCGCTCACGCAACAAGGTCTTACTGTGAAACAGCAAAATGTAGGGGCAGCAGGTACACAAGTCAAAGGCGACCTTCTGATCACAGAAGGAGGTAAATCATGAAAGAATGGTGGTTGAATTTATCGCTAAAAGAAAAACAGACGGTTTTAGCAGGCTCGGTATTAGTCGGCATATTTTTAATTTATGCAGTGATTTGGTCACCGATCACTAACGCGGTTGCGTCTTTGCGTGACAATATTCATAACAATCAAGTTTTATTATCTTGGATGCAAGAAACAGATAAACGCATTCAATCCCTTGAAAAAAACCAGCAGCATACAACTGTACACTCTACCGTCTCATTGCTAAGCCACATTCAAACTGAGTTAGATAAAACAGATTTTGCGAAAAACGCCGCGCCACTACAAGAAGCAGAAAATGATTCTATACAATTACATTTAAAAAATGTGAATTTCGATCATTTGATTCAGTGGTTAACTAAGGTTAGTCAGCAACAGGATTTAATTATCACTGAAATGTCAGTCAAATCCGATGAGACGTCAGCGATTGTGGATGCGGATATTAAGCTGGCTGGCGCTTAAGAGAAAACTATGGCGCGAGAGAAATCGCTATAGAATAAAATAACTATCTTATTATTGATACGCCCCGCTCTATCCATCTCATAATATATTGATTATCCAATAATTATTCAGAAAGATCTTAGCCCTTTTATCGACTATAATTAGTCTTAAGCATCACAATAACAACCCATTATTTAATAAGGACATTGTTTTGCACGGACATAGTGACCCATCAAATGACGAAAAAAGCCCGGCTGCCGCCAGCTCATCGCATATTACCGCCATGATCAATCGAAATTCTTCCTCGGTTAATACCACCAAGCAATTGGAGGTACCTAAAATTATTCACCTTATTTGGGCTGGAGGTGAAAAATTCTTACCTACGACATATATTAACTCAATGCTGCTATGGCAAGCAAAAAATCCAGCGTGGGAAATTAATCTTTGGGTCGATGAATCCAGCTCTGGGACAGATATTTTAGCAACGTATCCTAAAATTTTTGAAGGCACTGCAAAGAAATTACAACTAAAATCTTCTTCAGAAAAGATTAATCTTTTACAAATTAAAATGGTCGATATCGAGGGAGTCGATGCTAATATTACATTTAACAACGATGAAAATTGGAAAATAGCTAATAAATTTGTCCGGTATGAGCTAGATCGAATAAGATCAAATTATGGGACATCTAGTGATCTCTTACGCTATAGATTATTATATCAATTCGGCGGAGCTTATTTTGATTTTGATGTTAAGCCTGGCAATATGTCACTAGAAGATATTGTAAATACGAATAAATCACCAGGACATCACCTTTGGCTATATCCTTTTAGCCAGAACAGCAAACTAATCGGCAATGATGCTTTTATTTGCACCCCGAAAAACCCATATATTGCTTTCATTTATGCATTTGCAGAAAATAGTTATCGAATTGGCACAAGCGCGGCCGAAAAAGAAAAAGTTTTTAGGGGCTTACAACGCAAAGCGCTGGAGCTAGGCATCCTTTACGATCCAGACAGCAATGAAGCTCAAGGAATATCTAGCGCTCTTAACCTGGGAGTTGACGTATATTCTTATGATAGCAAAAATTATATTTTTGGTTTTACCCCAA
The DNA here is from genome assembly GCA_903970525.1 of Myxococcales bacterium. Classification (GTDB taxonomy): domain Bacteria; phylum Pseudomonadota; class Gammaproteobacteria; order DSM-16500; family DSM-16500; genus UBA5158. Next base: position 3,706 of record CAJCIZ010000220.1, read on the forward strand.
TTAAGACAGGCCCTAGCTGTGTAAGAGCCGCTGTTAGCAGCATAATACAATCAGATAATAATGTTTTATCATCTGTTGACTCTTCGGTCCATCTATTACAAAGAGAAAATTTACAACCATTTGAACATAGCGGGTTAGAATGGACCAACCCAATACCAGTAAGACATCCGACTGTTTTAAAAGCTGCTGAAGTGTCATTTAAGACTTTAGTTTTTGAAATCGATCATTTTGGCTATTTACGATTGGACAGTCATTTCGATGATATTGTTGCTTCAACCAATTGCTCATACTTAGAAGCAATAGAACATCTCCTATCAATATTAGATGGAGCACATATTGATTATAAAAAAGTTAGAGCCGCCCAACTGACCTTCCAACATCCAGAGACTGTAGCGTTTTATAATAAACATTCAATCGACACAACAAAAACATTGTTATTTCCAGCGGACCAACATGAAATATCAGATTATCAACATCCGATTTTAAAAATATTATCGATCTCTGAGTTAAACGCTGCTCAAGATAGTGCGGAAATAATACGAGAAGAATTCTCCTTAGAATCGAAAGAAGAATCAGATCTACAACATAAAATAATGCGTGGACTTAGATTTTTTGAATTTGCAGCAACTTATTATCAAAATAAATTAAATAGTAATAACTTGCTTTCTGAACAAAAAGTAGATGCGGAACTCTCTACTGCTCTTTACTTAGATTTCGTCCTTGATCAAGCGCTTGTTTATCAGAACATATTACACAAAGCTTCAGAAACTATACCTCATAGTGACACTATCAAGAATATGCTAGATAACTTGACGCAGATTCAAACCAAATTACTTGCTATGCTAGAACCTTACACCTCATATATTAACAAAAAACCCCAGAATGAAGATAACTGGGACATAACAGAAACAGACAAAACAATCTTAAAAAACACTGATATAGAAGATGAAATTGATTGGGATGACGATGACATAGATCCTCGATCTAGTAGACCGGGTTGTGAATAGCAGGGTTTTTTGTTAAAGTACGTTGCTAGCTAATTGAAGAGGTTTTTATTATGCCACTTTTCCCCCGCAATGAAGAATTTATTGTTGCAAACAACCCTTTAAAAACTCACCTTGATATTGCCAATCAAGGTATTAAAGATGAAGATATGTTACGAGTCATTTCTCTTCTAGAAGAAAAGAATGGATACATCACATCAATTGATGCAAGTCACAACTCTATCTCTGACGTGGGCGCAAAAGCTTTAGCTGCCTTTATCATAAAAAGAAAAGAACAAAGCGAGGAAAAAAATTCGGAACGCAAACCTCGCGCTATCAATAAAATAAATCTGGATAAAAATGCTTTAATTGAAAGCGATGGTGGCATTGCCTTAATACGCTCAGCCGTTCCTAAACTAATCTTAAGTCGAACTTCAATTGCAGACGATGTTGCTGAAGTTGCAATAAATGAAGCGACACAATCTGAGCTTGATCTGGGGAGATTTATTAGTTCTGCACTCACAAAGAAAGTTGCAAAAAAAATTGAGCAGAACAACATGGAGCTTACCAAATCAGCTGATGCCAAAACAATTGGTCCATTTTTTTCAAAAACGAACACACCTCGAACTTCGAGCACCCTATCTCAAACCCAGAGCGACTCTAATCCAGCAACACCTAGCTCGACACCTTCTAGCGGTGAAGGAGAAAAAACACCGGGAACACACACACCACGCAAACTTACAGACTGACACTTTATTTACTTCTGATGTATCATCGCCAACGCTTTCTGCGCATTGGCATCACCTTGCTTCGCTGCTCTCTCCATCCAGAATAATCCTGTATCTGAATCTACCGCAACACCATAGCCATAATAATACATATACCCTATGGCATATTCTGCTTCAGGCTTGCCCTCTGCGGCTAAAGGTAATAATTGATGGAATGATTTTTTAAAATCACCAGATGAAAAACTGGCTTTACCTGCTTGTAATTGCATGCCTTCTCGCGTCGATGATGTAGCACACGCTTGCAAGAAGACACACAGTAATCCAATTAACACAATTCGCATACATTTTCCTAGAGATGATCTGACCATAGTGATTTAGGTTTATCCTTAAACAAAACAGGCGGCCTAGCTAACGGTAATTTTTCTAAATGACCAGCACGCTCTAAAACAATATTATCATCATTAATCGCCACAACTTTAATGCCGGCAGTCAAAGTATCGCCTATACCATACACTTTACCCGATTGTCCTGCTTGCGACACAATTGCGCGCGATAACATATCTTGCGGCATTCTCATCACCCCAGTCAACCTCAGTTGTAAACTGGTGATAGGCAATAAATCTGCATCGCCTGACGCTTCTTGACCAAACAAATGCGCTTGTGGCAGTTGCGCGATCAGCTCTGCTGCGCCATCAGACAATTTCACGGCACTAGGAGCCACTGCTTCATGCGCCAAAATATAATCTGAATGCCAGTTAGAAAAAGTTTGCGTCACGGATGAAAGCAATAACAAGCTCGCAATACAGAGCGCTGCTAATCCCGCATACCGACCTTTTTCTGTGACAAATAATGGATTTAAAATATCTTCAAACATAGATTCACCTATTTAACCAAAGCGCGGCTTGTTTGGCATAGTATGTCAAAATCGCATCTGCACCTGCACGCTTTATTGAGATTAATGATTCCATCACCCCTGCCTGTTCATCCAATACACCTGCAATCACTGCATTCTTTAACATAGCGTATTCACCGCTGACTTGATAAACGAAAGTCGGAACACGAAATTGATCTTTAGTTTGTTTCACAATATCTAAATAAGGCAGCCCAGGTTTAATCATGACAATATCTGCGCCTTCTGCTAAATCCATTGCGACTTCATGCAATGCTTCATCTGCATTACTCGGATCCATTTGATATTGAAATTTATCGGCTTTGCCTAATCCTGCAGCTGAACCTACCGCATCACGAAACGGACCATAAAAACTGGAAGCATATTTTGCGGAGTACGCCAAGATGCGCACATTCACAAAATTAGCAGCCTCTAACGCTTGTCGAATCGCACCAATTCTACCATCCATCATATCAGAAGGTGCGACGATATCTGCACCGGCTTCTGCATGAGATAAAGCTTGTTTCACTAAAATTTCAGTTGTTTCATCATTCGTGATATATCCATTTTCATCGAGAATACCATCTTGTCCATGCGATGTGTAAGGATCTAAAGCCACATCAGTAATCACACCTAAATCTGGAAAAGTTTTTTTCACTAATTTCACAGCGTGCTGTATCAATCCATTCGGATTATAAGCTTCTTCGGCTGTTAGCGTTTTATGTTGTGCATCAATGACAGGAAACAATGCGATGGCAGGAATCCCGAGTTGCACCAATTCTTCTGCTTCACGCAATAACAAATCAACACTCAATCTATCAATACCTGGCATAGAAGCAATGGCTTCACGTTGGTTTTTGCCTTCGCGTACAAACATAGGATAAATCAAATCAGAAACATTCAATTGATTTTCAGCCATCAATTGACGAGAGAACTTTGTCGCGCGCATACGACGCATGCGCGTCTGTGGAAATTGGCGTATCGAGAGCTTTTGTGTCATCTGCCAGTACCTTTAACTCAATCTCAAATGGGATCCATTATACATGATTTGTATTTGATGGTAAATTTTTAAACAGCTTTGATGGGTCGTTTTGTGTAACCATATGTAATAATAGGATATTTTGAATTTTCTGGGAAGGAAATATTGACCCCGCTGATGACTCAGCGGGGGCAGATTGATATAAAGGTTATCGCTTATTTTTTCTGTTCTGCTTCACTCTGACAATCCGTACTGAGCTTAGTCACAGCATCCATTGTAAAACCAAGTCCTTTATAACATGCAGGATTAGATTCATATCCACAGTTTGCATATTGCATTAAGGTCACTTTCATTTTTCCTGCGACGCATTTTGCATTAATTAACTGCGTCACACAAAATTTGACATACCCCATATATTCATCTTCCGCCAATCCCAAACAACTGGCTGTCTCTTCAGACTTCACATCCGAGCATTTATTCATTTTATCTTCGGATATGGGAGGTTTGTGTTCTTTGAACTTTTGAATCATGCAAGCACCGACGACAGTGTTATCATCTTGAGTCGCCTGATCATCCACAGCATAAGCAGGAATGCCTGTTGCACAGATAAATGAACCTAATATTAGCGCATGTAATGTAGTATGTTTCATGGCCGGCATCCTTCTGTGAGAAACATCAATAACCGAACAGTGATGAAATACTTCATATTATTATCATTTTAGGCATTGGACAAAAATTTGTCAACGCTACAGCTGTAACTCCGTTGTTTTTATGCTATATATTATTTATCAACGAGAAGGAATCATGACATGAAACGATTGGTTCTATTGATTAATTGCATATTCATCATTATCGGTTTCCTCTCAATCGCAACAGCGTTATTCTCTCCTATGTTATTTGATGCACCTGGCTCAGAAAACAATAACTTTGTATGGATGATGTTTTGGTCACTACTTTCTATACCACTGACATGTTTAATCTCTGTTGTGTGGTCTATGATAATTTTCTATCATTCAGCAAACTATAAAAAAGCTTTATGGATTTCATTGATACCTTGTATTCCTATTGCTGTAACTTGTATTAGCGTCACGCTGATTCAAATATTCTGCCATGGACTTTTTTCTTGTCCTACATAAGCCACATAAAATATTTAATTCCATATCATAGACTTACAAATTAACCGCCTAGAATACATACAATTCGACAAGATAGACTATACTAAAATCTGAGCGGGTGTCGGTTTCTTAATATCTTAACAATACGAGGCATTCGATATGGTACAAGAAGTCGAAACGACATCATGGTTCACACGTATTAAGAATAGCTTTATCGGTATTATATTCGGCATCATATTAATTTTTGCTGCGATTTTTTTAATTTTCTGGAATGAAGGTAATGGATTGCGCACAGCGCAATCACTTGAGCAAGCACAGAAAATTTTAGTATCGATTCCTAACGCACCCATCTCAAGCGGAAATAATCTCAAAGCCGTTTATCTGAGCGGCTTAGCAACAACAAATGAGAATTTAACAGATCCGATATTTGGTACATTCGAGAAAGCAATCAAGCTGGATCGCAGCGTGAAGATGTACCAGTGGAAAGAAAACGTTGAGACAACTACAGAACATGAAACAGGTGGTTCTGAAAAAGAAACTAAAAACTACACCTATGAAAAAGTCTGGTCAGATGAAATCATTGATAGCTCTGAATTTAAAGATATGACGGGCCACACCAACCCAACCAGAATGCTCATCCAATCAAAAACACAATACGCTGATCATGTCACAGTTGGAGACTTTATTTTACCGCTTGATCTCACCAAAAAAATTGATGCGCCCGTATCAATTGATCTTTCTAAAATAGATCTTGCTCCGCTCAAAGCTAAAGTCAATAAGCCCGTTGCGTCTGTTAGTGATAAAATCTATGTCGGCACCGAACCCAATTCGCCCGAAATTGGCGATCTTGAAATTAGCTTAAGTGAAGTATTACCACAAACAGTGAGTATTATTGCGCAGCAAACTGATAACACACTACAGCCTTATCTTGCACCTGCGGGACATAATGTCATGCTGCTTGAAATCGGTCAGCATTCATCCACAGAAATGATCATGAATGCAGAATCTGAGAATAGAATGATTACATGGCTTTTGAGAGGCGCATCGCTCTTAATGTTAATCATTGGCATTGCCTTATTGATGCAGCCAATTGTTGTGCTTGCAGATGTGCTCCCTTTCCTCGGGAGCATTGTAGGATTTGGCACAGGATTTATTGCCTTTACAGTCGGATTGATATTATGGACGCTATTCACAGCAATAGCATGGTTTGCTGTTAGACCACTTCTATCGATAGGAATGTTCGCAATTGTCATGATTATTTGTGGCATATTATATTCTTTAAAAAAGAAACAATCTGCGAATAAACCTTAGATCGCGTTAAAAACACCCATTGGGTTAATAGGGGTAATTTTATTTCTTTGAATCCGCACTGATTGAAAAACTTGGAATGAGATGAGAGCTACTCTTTTCCTCAAAGATGGCGGGGTTCACTTCTGCAATAGTAACCGGTGCCGAGAGACGAGCTCGTACTTTATTAATTTCTTTGAAAAAACCGCTCTCAGACTTAGCTTCATCTTTTGGCGGATTTTTCAACTTAGCTCTATCCGTCCATCTTGCAGCAAGGAGAGATTCAGGAATAGCTTTGATTTCTTTCGACTTGTCAAACACAGCGACTTGGTTGTCAGCGATTGCCAGTTTTTGTTGCGGAGTGAGGTCGGTACGTTCAATTGCAACTTTAACAACTTCGGCTCGCTCAATATGGTTTGTCAGTAATTGAGTTTTATACCAAGCAGGATAGTCACCGAAATACTGTTCTTGTTGAAAAATCGGCGCACGTTTTGCTCCCATCTGAAAAGCATGCTGAGATACTTCAATCACGCCATAATTTAATTTTGCACTCGTGAAAAAATAAGGTAAGTTTTTCGCTTCACACAGTTTTTTAAATTCTGATGCTGATATAGCGAATGGTAAATCGGCTTTGGTTGCAACAACAATGGTTGAGCTTAACGATGCTTCGTTGATGTATTTTGTATTGTGAAATTTTTCAATAGCAGCAAGACCATTTGGATTCGTTAAATCTACAACTAATATCACAACTGACCCACGACTATAACGTTCATACATACTATGGAACCTCTGGTCACCCCCCATATCCCAGAGCTTTAACGTATCAGTCCTTTTCCATAGAACCAACGTTGTCTTTGTGACTTCCTTTTTATGCATATTAAAGCCAATCGTAGGCATACAATTTTCATCGAATGTGCCGTTAGTCATTTGGGCCACCAAGGATGACTTTCCGGTGGATTGTTCACCGATAACAGTGACACAAACTTCCGTCTTTGGCATAAAAATCTCCAGCATAAGTGTATGAAAATTAAAGTGAGGGAAGTATAAAGTTCATTTCTTAAGGAAATATTAATGTTTGAAAATAATTTGAATTTCCAGTGAGAAGAAGAGATGTATATAATTATTGACATCCGCGCCTTCTCTGTTAAAATTCACTTCGATTTCCATCAACTAATACGAGTATTTTACATATGAAAAAAATAATCATGACTCTTGCTATGTTAGCTATTTCATCTAGCGCACTAGCAGCTACTTGCCCTGCAGCATCGACATGGTCGCATACTAAAGGTCAAGCATGGATAATCAATGCAACAGGATGGCAAACACAAGAAAGTTTAGATCCAGAACGCGCAAAAGCTGCAATAAACAGCGATTCAACAGCTGTTTCTGATTATGCGGATGTGATTGTAGATATTGATTCTAATAAAGCCATTTGCAAATACTGGGTTGGCTTTACAAGTGGCGGTGATAATGTTTATGCAATAGCCGTCAACAATTCACAAAATGACACTTCAAAAATCAAACAACCCCCTTTCCAACACGCGTTTGATGACTTATATGAATGCCGCGCAAGCAATCCATTAGCTTTAGCTTTGTGCTCTTGGTAAGCTTCCTCACTGACTGATTTAAGTTCATCATTTAAAGCCGGCTCTATTTAAAAAGAACCGGCTTTTTTATTGCACCTTCTTGCTGTTTTTATCATAATTTGTTAATCTAACGTTATGAACGTTAGGATATCTAACGTCTCAAACGTTAGGTTTAAAAACATATGAATATTCAAGAGCTTAATAAATTTCTTGCGGCTGGAAACCTAGAAGAAAAGGAATTATTTCCTCATCTTGAGCGTTTGAAAAACGCGCCATTTCAATTTAGGATTGATTTTGGTTTACATGAGTTACCAAAAGACCCTGTTTTTGGTATTCGCTGCTTTTAGGCGGGCTAGGGAAGCGATCTACATCCATTCTAGCTATCGCTAAATTGATGCCTCTAATTTTAATTTAGATGCTGTTAACTCGATAATTTTACGTCTGCCGTGACCCGGATTAATCACGCTATGTGTTTGCACAATACCAACTTTTTCAAGCTCATTAATATCTCGTGTAACCGCGGAAACTTTGCGATGAGTATCTTTAGCTAAATTGGATATTGAATCTGGATGTTGGCGAATTCTGTTAATTAATTTTAGTTTAGCGGTACTTAAAAAATGAAGCATCTCCATAGGGTCTTCAAAAGTTAAAGTTTTAATACGTGGCTTTATAACCTCGCCTTTATCTGCTGCGCGCATGACAGATCCCACGGTCGCAAAAAATTCGTCAATAGAGCCTGTCTTCACTTTCAGAAGTGATTCATCAGTTTTTTTACTTTTGATGTTTGTCATGTATTTCTCTCCACTCTGTTTGAAAGCGATCTTTAATGTCGTCAAGGCTAACAAAATTAACTTTTTCTTCTACACCCATGTAATGTCTATGATGATATCCATGATCGTTGCCATATCCTAAAACACGACCATTATCTTCATTGCAAATATTTGTGTTTATATACGTTAAGCTATATTTAACTAGGTTCCCTTTCATATCAGTACTTACCAGAAATTTTAAAATTCCATTCTTTTTTTTCTTTGAAATTTTAATAGTTTCATCTAATACCTTGATCAGCTCCCTGCTCTTTTTTTTGTTTGCCATAAGTTAATTATAACAGATAATACAAATAAAGTATTACCTGTATCCTAATAAGTCATAAATAATGTGTAATTTATTGAATTATAGCAGATAGTACATATGATGTATAGTCTGTATCTATTTAAATTATGTGGTAATCTTGTTTTAAATGTACTGTTATGTAGATTTCTGAAATTATTAAAACCAAAGTAAGTGCCTAAGTCCCATTTAGGTAGCTTGGAAGTAAGCTTTTAGAGAGCTTCTAATGTAAGCGATAAATAAGGCTAACTTGTTCTATTAATTGACTTTTAAAGTCATGATTATTGAAATAAATAAGGTATTTTACACCCTATTTATCCCAACAAATTAGACTATAATTTTAGTAACTTAATTGAAATTGTAATGGTGGAAATCATGACTGCCGTTAGGGGTCCATCGATTGAAAACATGCCTGATAATGAAAAAGAACGCATACGTACTTTGATGCGGGAAGCTTATATCCCAGCTATGTCAATTGCGTCTATATCTGAAGATAAGATTCAAACATGTGCCTTAGGAATTGCTGATGCTTCCGAAAGTAAATCTGAAGTAAACCCAGATACCCAATTTTGGGCGTGCTCCTTGAGTAAGCCCGTTTTTGCCTATTTGGTAATAAAACTAATAAATGATGGAAATTTACCGAAAGATTTTTTAAAACAAGAATTGCCATGGGATGAAGCTAGATTAGGAATTCAAGGTGATAAAAAAGCATTAACCGCAGAAATGATTTTATCTCATCAAACCGGTTTACACAATGAAGGACGTAATGGAATTCTGGAATTTAAATTTAATCCTGGGAGTGGTTTTGGGTATTCTGGTGAAGCATTTCGTTATCTGCAAAAATTTATTGAAACAAAATTTGAAAAAGATCTAGACACACTTGCTAAAGCTAAAATTTTTGAACCTTTAGGCATGAATAGAAGTACTTTTTTATCCCCAGATGCTAAGCATAACCTTGCAAAAACTCACGGTGAAGGGATGCGGCCGCATCCTAAATCAGGGGCAAATAATAATGATGCTGCAGGCTCATTACATACGACAGCAACTGATTATGCGCGATTTTTAAAAGCTTGCATCAGTGATGAAAATTTTCTTAAGTTAATATCAACTCCTCAAATTCATTCTATGGAAAAAGATATTGATGCAAAGAACATTAATACTAAAACTTTAAAAAACATAGACTGGGGCTTGGGTTTTGGTTTACAAAAAGATGAAAAAGGAAAAGTAGTTGCATTATTTCAGTGGGGCCATGGACCGGGCGCACGTGCTTTTTTTGCGATAAATGCTAAAGATCCAAAATCAGCCGTCGTGTCTTTAACAAATAGCGATAATGGTTTATCAAGTGATCTTATAGAAAAAATAGCAACTCCTGTTGTTGGTGATATATCTCCAATTATAAAATTTCTTTCTGAAAAATATGGTTACCAAAAAACGGACTCACCGGGGTGGAAAGAATATCAAGAAAAATTAATTGCTGCTGTTGTAGCTGAGAGGAAAGGTGACATTGATCTTGCCGTGGCTTCATACAAAGAAGCTGTGATAATTAGGCCTGAAAATAAGGAGCTTGAGTATCATATAATGCGGGTAGATACACAAAGAGCTCAAACAGATGCACCAAATCTAAATGAAATAAAAAAATTATCAGGTCAATTTGGTGAATTAAAAATATCTTACATTGAAAATAAACTTCAAATAGATGTGGGTACGCCAGGTGAGGCTCCGCGTAATCTTCAGAGACTTAATGACCACACTTTTTTAGATGGTGGCGTCATCCTCCAGTTTGCTCGAGATAAAAGTGGAAATCCTACTTCCCTAAAGTGCTATTATCCCAATGGTGGAACAGATCGTTTTCCTCTACTGAACAGTACTTCTTCTCTAGTAAAAGGGTTGAATATACCAATCAATTCTTTAAAGCCGATAAAAAATGTGGAATCTAAAATGCAAGTCAAAATTCCACAAGAGCAAGAGAGCGGAGTAGATGTAACAAAAGAACAAATGGCAGATAGTACGTTTGGTCAATCTTCGAATACAGCGAGACGACTTAAATAAGCAAAGAGAGTGATTTGTGAGTGCAATATAGCCTGCTAAAATTACTATAAATAAATCACTGAAGATTAGCGTAGATCAAATAGCTAATCATCTACTGAAAGCACAACTCAGATATTGTGACTAAAATATCTTATGCTTATAGGGCCAAACGGTTAATTATGTTATTTGAAAAAAATAAAAATGCTCTTACTTTATCATCTCTAGGTAACCGAATTGCAATTATAGGTTGCAGCAGTTCAGGTAAATCTACCTTAGCTGATCGCTTATCAACAGAATTAAAAATTCCCGTCTTTCACCTAGATTTCTATGCTCATCAGCATAATTCTAATTGGATTAGAGTATCTGATGCTGATCTTATAGAGCAACATAAGAAAATTTTACATAATAATGCATGGATTATTGAGGGTAATTACAGCGTATGCATGGATGAAAGATTAGATTTAGCAACAACCGTTATTTGGATAGACCCAAATGTATGGGGTGCTGCATGGCGTTTTACATTTAGGAATTTTAATAAATCGAATAGAGTAGGTAAACTGCCAGGTGCAAAGACAGATTTCAGTTGGGCTATGGTTAAGTGGATTCTCTTTAACTATCCTAAAAATAGATCAAATTATATAATAAAAATCCAGAATAGACCTAACTTAAATGTGATTCATCTCCAAACCCTTAAACAATTAGATGAACTCCAGTATCTTTTGTTTAATATGTCAAACTCAAACCCGTATTCATAAGTCGGTGGTATTGAGCAAAGCGAAATTCAATAATTAAGCTTAGCGTAGATGCCGGATTCACTTTGAGGTCAGGCCGGAATCCTGGCTAAAAGGTATCAAATCTTAGCTTCCCGTTAAATCATACTCAATGCTTGCCGTATTCTTATCCATATTCAAGTGAAACGCCCCAAATCTGTTGATATGCTCAGTCCAGTATGGCGACATTCCTGTTAATATCTCGCTTGGAATATTGATTCCCTTTTCTTTCAGTTTATTGATACCTTTGGTTTGATATACCACGGTGTGAAATATTAACATGTTGGCTAAGAGATGGTTAAATTTAATGATCTTACGCTGATTAAATCGCATGTTATCACCAATCACACCACCGTCACCAAATCTAATCCAGCTAATAAATTGATTAAACTCCTCACTTTTACAAGTCGCAGCTTGTATCATTCGCCGAAGGTCAGGGTCATTGATATAGTTTAACAAAAATATCGTTCGTTCAACTCGACCGAGTTCTCTAAATGCAAAATACAGCTTGTTTTTACGACTCTTTGCACAGAGTTTCCGTAAAATTGTTGAAGCCCTAATTTTTCCCTTATGAATGGAGATAGCAACCCTAAGCATATCGTGATAATGCGTTTTTATTAAATCCCAATCAATGGGTTTTTCGGTAAAGAGTTCATCGATGTTTTCGTAATGATCTTTGCTGGAAGCTTTGTAGTAATAGAGATGCTTAAAGTGTTTGATGCGCGGCATGATGGATATCGCAAGCAGCGAAGAAAGCCCAAATAGCACTTCACTCTGCGCCCAGGAATCGCCATGGACTTTATTAGGTTGCATGTCGGAGTCATTTTCAATAATGCCATCTAATAAATAAACGCTTTCATGAACACCGCATGAAATAAAGTTACCGAACAAGGCGATATACCTGTCGGATACGTGATAATAACCAACTCCACCATATCTACCATATCGGATGTGATGAGCGGCTAATAAATTTTGTTTATACATATCCCAAAATGTTCCATCGACTGAAACACTATCACCGGCACCCCAATGTCTTGGTAACTCAAATAAATTATAACGATTAATCAGGACGCGAAGGACTTTTATTAGTTTTTGCTCTGTTACATGATGGTTAAACAGCCAAGCTATTTGTTTGCGAGTAAATCTTAATAGCGAACGCTCCGTTTGTGTTGGACCCATGTTGCAGCCATATGATAACGAGGTTGCAACAAATCGAGATGGATATTCGCGTATTTTAGTTTCATAGCCAGATAGTGGCTTAAAGTTAATGCTTAAATTCAGCCACTTTTCCACATCGACAATAATATCAACAATATTAATAATTGGCATTTCATCCATAATCATTTGCCTAACGTTATCAAGATCAGGATGTTCTTTTCTTGCCGGTAATTTCTTTAGTATTGGTAATCCATCCTCTATGATGAGATGCGGATTACTAAAATAATTTTCATCGACTTTCTTTGCAGTCAATCGTAGCTTAGATTGCAAGGATTCAATATACGTTACTGGTTCTTTAGCTAGTTTGACTAGATTACAGAACCCGTCTACCTCATCCATGAATTGTTCCCAGGTTATAAACTGCTTGTTTGGATCATCGAAGGTAAAGGCTCCTTCAACATAAGCGTCACCGCAGTTAAGATCACCCATCAGCACAGTAAACACAGCAATTTCATAATAGCGACGATTGATATTTTTCACTATCACGCCTTTACCCTTTTTAAGACCAGTGACTACTTTAAACCACCCGTCGGATAGCAAACTCAAATCTGGTTGAATAGTGATATTCTCGAGAGTTAGGTCGATCCACTCCTTATGTGAGTGGCGGTGACACATAATAAAACTCAGGGCGGTTTCAACTGATTTATCGTTTGATGAAGACAAAATGGTTAGATTTTCAAGAAGCTGAAAAATGACATGACGCTTATTCTGGTATGGCCTTTGCATCCAGCAGATGTGATTTTCGGCGGTTAACCCAAGATATTCTTCACACTGTTCTAATATGTCATCAGCTTTTCCACCTATATTTTCTTCAATAGCTTTTATTTTATCATGTTCCGTATCGTTATTCTTAAGAGCTAGCAAAGTCTTATAAAGTAACAGAACAAAACCATCAGTTTTGTCAGCTTGCTCGAGACGATATTCTTCTAGCTTAAATTTAGCTTGACCTTCTATCTTCCGAATCCAAGAAATAAATATTTGAACCAAATCATCAACTGAAGATGATGTTTTCATATAAATGAGAATGGTGACCAGCGCATAACGCTTGGTGTCTCTCATTTTCTTCATATCTGCCATATCAAGTGCCATGGCCTCATCACGTAGTTGTTCAATTCTAGATGGTGATATAAAGCTGACATCCACGTTTATCTTCTGCTGAATATCCCTTAATTTATTCACGTAATTAATGAACATTTTGATGTTATTTGTCGTTGGCTTTTTTGGTTCTTGCTTCAGTAAAAACCATGACAAGTGTTCATGAGCATCCTCGTCATGATCCTTGATGCCTAATATAACGTCTATTATCTCTCTTTGTTGTTCTGATAGCGTATCGTAAATTTCTATATAATTATTATTGTTAGTTAACGCTCTAGCCGCTCTTGCTATTCGTACAAGCTTTCTAAATGCAGGCAGCTCATATCGAAGCTTGATTAGTTCATCAATCATTACGTTAATAATATCTGCCAAATTCTCTTTAGTGGCTGCGGAATTCAAGGCTGCTGATTTCATTACTGCCCTGCGTTCTTTTCTATCTGTGGATATATTCAAATATTCCCTGATAATTTTGATATGTCTTTTACGCGTTAATTTACTATATCCATTTAAATCAATCGCGGGATTAATTCCATTTATTTCAGCGATATATTTTTTGATAGAGACATCGATATATTTTGGTTTAATGGGGCGGCCTAAGTATTGATAACACTTTAGTGTGATGATGAATCCAAATCTTGATACGAGTAGTGTCCGTTTTGTTTTCCTGTTAAGCAGCGATAGTTCTGCTTCTGTCAGTGTGAAAATATCTTTTAATTCTTGGAAACTCATATTTGATTTAATACGAGGATACGCAGTTTCGTGGATCGCGGCCATTATTTCTCTCTTACATTATTATTTTTTTATTACACGATGCTGAGACATAGCATCATGCCATTTATCTTCTTCTGCATGTTGATAAAGCATGGTTGTTTCAACATTCTCATGTCTTGCGCTGCGCTTTATGTAGCGCAATTCAATTCCTGCATCTGCTTGATGCGTAATCGATGTGTGGCGCAACCAGTGCGTTGAAGCTTTTTTCAGTTTTATAGCGAAATCAGGACGGCTTTCTTCAAATGTTTTTGAGCAATCCAGAAAAACTTTTTTTACAAGGCGATAAATCATATTGCTGCTAATGCCCTGAGTGCCATTTAAGTTCATAAAAAGAGAATTTATTTCATCGGGTTGGGGAAATTGCGATAACCCATAAAATCGTCGATATCGAATCAGTGCATCTACCATGGATTCATTGATAGGGATAAGCTGGGTCTTCTGACCTTTACCTGTCACTTCCCACCACCACTTGCCACGGATTTGCTTGATGCTTTGCATGCTGGCATCTGCCACCTCGCTCACACGCGGACCCAGCAAATACAGTGCATGAAATAGAAAACGTATACGTTCATATTCTTTTTGCTCTCGCGCTGTTTGCTTTGGTAAGCCTTCTATATAATCAACAACTGATTGCCATAAAGCCTGCTCTAAATAGCGCTCAGTTACCTTTGCTCTATTTATTGCATGCTGTTTTGCCTTGCGCCGCATTAACCCTAATGGATTGCCTGATAAATAACCTGCTTCTACTAGATAAGAAAACAGCGCATTAATAATAGTAATGGCTTGTGCAATGCTACCCCCACTCAAGGGGCCTTGAAATGGACGCCAGTTTGGGTTGTGTCGTGGGTGACGCTGACCACACCAGCGTGACCGTGGCTGTGGGTCTGTCATGAACTGTTGATAACCTCGTAGATCGTCCCGTGTGAGGCTTGAGAGCGGCTTTTGTTTTTCAATTAAAGCCCATAGTAATAAGCGCTCAGCTTCTTTTCGATAGCTGCGCTGTGTTTGAGGTGATTCGTCAAATTCAGCTAGCCATGATTGAACCGCTTGCAGGTCATTTGTTGCCGAAATTTGTTGTGTGATAAATGCTGGGGCTCGATTAGTACCGGACTCGCCATTGAGAGTCTCAGGCGCTGTGAGTAGCTCTAACGGCATAGGAATAAGTGAATTGTTGGGCATGTACTGGCCTTTTTAAGTCTAGCGATTTTTGTTGGCGGCAGTTTGCCAGTGTCAGCAAATAAATTCAAGATAAGTGGCCTAATCATGAATATCCATAGTTTAACGTAATGAAACAGCATGACTTACGTAGCATGTAATATCATGCTATAGTGCGAAAACCTTGATAAATAGCGATTAGGACGGATATGGCCAGACTAGGTGTGGATTACGAAACAATTAAGCAAGCAGCGGTCAAACTACTGAGCCAAGGCATGGCTCCATCTGTGCAAAAGATACGAGAAGCATTAGGCACAGGCAGCAACACCACGATTGCCGAACACCTTAAAGTTTGGCGTGACGAATATGCCAAAAAGACTATCCATCACTTACCCGCGAATATGCCGAAGGAACTTATCTCAGCTTTTGAGGTATTGTGGCAAACAGCCATGGAGCAAGCCCAAAATCAATTAGCGGAATATAAAAAGGCAATTGAATCCGAGCGCGAAGTTCTTTTACAAAAAGATCACGATACAGAAAAATCACTTAACGACAAGACACAGAAAATAGCAGATCTAACAGCTTCCATGGAGCAAGAAGTTGTAAACAAGCAAAAACTTGATGTTGAACTAGCTATAATAAGTGAACGCCTGTCCAAGCAAGCAGATGAATTTGTCCTCCAGAAGAACCAATACGAAGATCGTCTTAAACGTGCTTATGATGAAAGAGACAATTTCATTTCTCAAAATCAACTGTTACAAAATGAGATTAAATCACTACAAGAAAAAATTTCTACTCAGCATGATCGGCATCAAAATTTAATTTCACATCAGAATGCTTTACACGAACAATCTGAAATCCGGTGGCTGAATCTGATTGATCAGTCAAAACAAGAAACCAAGGAAATACAAAAGAAATTTGAAATATTTAGAAATAATAGCAATGAGCAAACCAACCAGTTGAAATTTGAATTGTCTACCGCTAAACAAAACTTGCATGAGAAAAGCCTAAATTTAAAAATAGCTATGGATCAAATTGATCAGATAAAACAGGCTACCAAAATCCTGGAATTAGAAATAAGTGATGCAAAAATTACTATAGTTAAGCTGCAAGAAAAGATAAATCTACAAGTTATAAGGCCAGAGAAAAAAAGAGCAACAGCAGAAATCAAAGGTACCACTGCTTGAAGTTTTCTACTAATACTAAAACAATAGACAATGAAATTGTACCTTGGCTCGCCGCTGAAGGTCCTCTTGCGTATTCGCCTTTTCAGCCCCCGATAACAGATTATTTTTTTCTTTACAATTTTATTCTACCAAGGATTTTTCGTGACGGTGTTAATCTAAAACAACATTATTGGTTTGGCGATTATAATGGAAAGGATGGTCACAATGTTAGTTTATTACGAGATTTTTGGAATAAATCACGTGATGGAAACGTGTCACCAGTATTAATTCAAAATGTTTCTTCTGGATTAGAGAATTTTGAAGCTCCGATCGCTATATTTAAAATAGATCCGCGTATTCTTTATCAACGAAAGCCGTATTATCTTTTTATTCAGCATGGTTCTTATCTTTTAATCCCGGTACAATCACAGCCTTTGATAGAATCGGGATTTGTCTTGTTACATAGAGGCATTGGTTCGTCAAATAGATTCCATGTATATCAAATGCCAGAAGAAGAATTGTTATTAAAGCATTATCAAGAAACATTGAAAAATTCATTGTTAGATTCTGTCACGAGTTTTAATGCGATCCATGGCGCAATACACAGAACAGAGACATCCCATCTGCTCGATTCTAGCCATCTCTTTTCAAAGATGTTTTCTTCCAGCAAACTTATCAATAAGGATTGGAGAAAATTTCTCGCTACTATCCGGCAGTGCTACACACTAAAAAAAGAAATAGCAAAAAATAAATTCGGTCCAGCTTATGTAACATTTAAAACACCTGTAACAAACATACGAATCTGTACTTATTTTGCAGGTGAATACGAGGCGAAGATTTTATCGTTGGACAAACTGATACCGATAAAGGCTATAAAATGCAAACTTGAAGGCGACCGTGATTTGGTCAATCAGGAAATTTAACCCTTATATCCCTTTATCTACACAGACCGGCCACGTGCCTACTAGAATATTCATAATAATCAAGTTGTTAGCAAATAAGTTCAGCATGGACAACTAATGTACAGTATGCTATGATCTGGTTTTTTATGTAGCCTATAAACCCATACATATCGAGAATTGCAATGACTAGCCCACGTCAACCTTCAGACGAGAAAACTTCAGAGGAGAAAATACGGAATCAAATGGAATTGGTCGAAAAAGCTCGCCAATTGTATCGTGCTAACAATTCGCTTCGTGATCCATCCGTATTAAGCCAAAGTAGTGCTTATCTCGAGCTAGCGCAGCAAGAAAATGATCGAGCTATTGCACGTGTTATTATGGAAGATGTTATAAAAGACATAGCGGTTAAAAGCACTCAACAAAGGCTCGAATCTTCAGAAAAGAAAATCGAAGCCGTATCCAGTAGTGTTTCATCCTCTTCTGGCGTTTCATCCTCTTCAAGCTCTTCGAGTACGATGACATCGTTATCCAAGGCCTCTTATAACGACAAGGCAGAAAATGAAGTCATGCAAGTTTGTCATTTCCCTCCAGGGCTACCCGAAATTATCGTCGATTATTTGGATGGAAATGTTGATACAGAAGAAGATAACGAAATCAAACCATTGCCAGTAGAACAACGCCAACAACTCACTTTTCTTGGTAGAAATTTTTGTGAATTAATGGCTTATCGAGTTGCAAAACTCACTTTGTCAGGCGAACAAGAGGATGTAGATGAAGCGGTGGCTTTAGTAAAAAAGAACCCTACTATTTTAAATTACACAGTCAGAGTAACCAATCCTAAAGGCAGGACTATCGAAGGAAAACCGCTGCAAATTGCAGGTATTGCTGGAGATTTCGATCTTAAAGAAGGTTTATCTGAAAAAGATCGCGGCGTCGTTGAGCGATTAGCATTAGCAGCTGGATTATCAAAAGAAGAAATCGATAAACAATTAAAAGTCATCACATCAGAAGAAGCTATAAAAGCAAATGAAGCGAGAAATCAACGTGTGTTGGCTGCAGTAAAAGCATTCGCGGAAGGCATTCTCAAGGTTAAAGAAACAATCGATGCGAATAATAGCCTTGAAGCTAAAGAAGATAAAGACAGCAATACCAAGCAAAAACAAATGAGCTTTGAAGACTTTAAAACTCTCTGCCAGCCTGTGATAGATCAGCTTGAAAAGGCTTTACAACCTGATCCGAAAGAAGTGATCAGATCAGGTTACATTTTTGATCCTAAAATTTTACGAGATGCTACAAAGTGGTTTGAAGACAATGTGACTCGCTTCAGTGGTTGGTGGAGCAATCAAAGCGATGTATTTTGGGTCAATGGCATTGGGAAATTGCAAGACCATTTATCGGCGCGCGACAAGCAGGTTACGAGGGCTGGTATCGCTAATTTTGTTGATCATGGAATTGTTCCGGGGCGGCGGCAAAAAAATGCTGGTATGCTGGGGCCGGCTACTAATTCGAAATCTGGTTTGGGTGTTGATTTTTACTTTGGATATTGCGGGGGCGCTCGGGACGAAGATCGGCGCCTCCAGTTCGTGGAGACTTATGTCGAGCAAAAACAGCAGCATTGCAAAGCTTACGCAACGTCCAGACAATCCAAAGAGGCAGAGAACTTGCCTAATAATGTAGCTCGTTTCTGAAGTAATCCTGCGGCAATTGCTGCGGGATTTATTTCCCAGCATGTGCCAATAAACGAGTACAATAGTTCTTCGTAATTCCAGATTTCCACGGTTTTTACCCACCAAATAACAAAGTGATGAAGGTAGCGTCTGATTGATCGGTGAGAGACACCAGCGTTAACCATCCACTTAACATTCTCACGTACCCTGCGCAGCGTTCTCGGATGCGGAACAATGCGCATAGGCTCTAGCGGTTGATGCCCAAAAATAGTCTTACCCCCCCGATTCGATTATAGAATGAACAGGTTTAAGAGGTGGCGCGATTGAGTCATCATTCGCATGTATCATGTTGGTGTTATCTGCCGTTTGCGTCGGAAGATAGTGAATTCCTAAATAATGAAACCCCGAATCGATGCTACCCATGCGTGATTTCTTGCGTGACAGAGTCAAGCCTCGTTCGTGTAATATTTCCATCATGCGCTTGCGGCAACGAAGAAGTTGGCGTTTGGTTTTGCATAAGATGATAAGTAGAGTAGAGCACTGGCGCGGTGAAGTGCAGACTTGAACTTGTCTGTATCCATCGTTTCCGATTTCGTGCCCGTGTAGTTCTCGCCATCTTTCCGTTTCCAGCGCCCCCTCATCAAACTGTGCATGAGGTTTTCCCTCACACAGCTTTCCGATAGCTTTCACACTCTAGCTTTCAAAGGCCATCGCTTAATTTTTCCATGAAGATGATATAACCCAAATTTCTCAAGAGAATTCTGGGAGACTTTGCGAAAGCCCG